>JBEKNG010000139.1:0-10225 GCA_049523075.1 Paraburkholderia sp. | reverse complement strand
GCACCGCATCTTCGGCAGCGGCCGTGTCCCGCAATTGCAGCCGCGCAAAACGCAACAGGTCGCGCCGCAATTGCATCAGATAGATCGGGTCGTCGAACGCGGGGCCGGCCGTCTGCCTCATGCGAGCCTCCGGCGCGTTGCGCGCAGCCTTGATGCGGCCGACGTCCCAGCCAGTGTGACGCGTCTGCCCACGCCTTCTGCAAGATCGATGGTCTTCATAAGTGGATGTTTTTCTGGGCGCTCGGGGTGGGTCTGGCGTCCATTTTCTCGCACGCTCCAGCCGGAGCGAACTGGAATTCAACATGGCTGCGCCCACCATCGGTGACTTCGACAGCGATAAGTCGTTCGAAGGACGAATTTATGACAGCCGCAGGCCGCAGAAATTAATTATTGGCCATTTGCAAGTACCGCTCAAGGGAGAGGGTCGCTCCGCCCTGTTCAGGAAGCCTCCCGCGGTGAGCGCCGCCTCATCGGCCCGTCCCGACACGCCAATTATTGTACTTACAAAGAGAATCTCTTCGTAACTTTGCCGTTTTTAAGGGGGAGCTTCATCGATATTCTTCAACCATCGAATCGATCGTCCCTGGTCGCGAAACCTACGCCGAGTTGAGGAGTATCACCATGAAACGCATCATTTACGGTCTGATCGCCACCGTCGCCCTGTTTGCCGCCGTCTCGGGCGTGGCCGACGCGGCTGCTCCGGCCAAATGCAATGGTCCTGCTTCGTATTGCAACGTATTCTTCGCGCAGTAAAAGCTGGCGAATCTGCTTAAAATCAGGCGCTCGTGAGACGCTCATAAGGTGCCCAATTTTTTTACTCAGGAAAGCAGAATTTCTGCTTTCCTGACATAACAGCCTGCGTTTCCAGTCTGCGTTTCGCGCCCGCACACGCTTTCTCCACGGGCCACAACCTTCAAATGCCCGGCCCGTCAGGCCGCATACGTGCTACAGTGAGCCAGCCGCTTGTAGATCTCTCGCGCGCTTGCGCCGACCCACCCGAGTCTTCGCCTTATTGCGCTCCCCGGATCGACCAGGATCCCTTCTTTCATGTCACTTCGCGTGGCCGCCGGTCCTGTCTCATGGATGCGATCATCGTGCGCGCGTATCGACACCCCCTGCGCCCGTCGCAGGACCGCCTGCCGCGGAAAATGCAGTGAGCAGTTGTGAGGGCGGGGCAACGCCGGCACTACCGCCACCGCTCTCGCCTGGCAGGTCACTCAACGGAGACGACTACCATGAACAACATCATAAGAAGCTACCGCGGCCTCGAGATTTATCCGTTGGTGTATCCCCATCAGCCGCGCGGCGCGAACGGTACACGTCACTACGATGCGGGTTTCGATGCGGCGGTGAAAATCTGCCGGCGCGGCACCGACAACACTGTCACGACAAGCCGCGTGTTCCGCGTGCCGAGCCGCTCGCCATTCGGCACGACCGGCGACGCGCGGATGGCGTCAGCGAGTCACGCCGAACTCGTCATTGACGGCATGGTTGCCGGACAGTCGATCGTCGGATTGTGAGCCGCGTATCGATGGCCTATTCCACCCATGCACGGCGCGAGGCGCCGCACGACCAGCCGGGCCGCTCAGGCCGGGACAACTACCTCGTCGCGGTATCGTCGCGCCGTACGTCGAGCGGGACCGTGCCCACGCTCAAGGTCACGCGGTTGAGTGATGCACGGGTGATTTACCCGTTTCAGGGGCACGCCGATATGCCGTTCTGCGAAAATGCGCAAGCGGCAGAACTGTACGCGCAAACGTATGGCCTGCAACTGGTGGATGGGGATATCGCGGTGCCGGAATGAGATCAGGGGCGACCGCGCGAACTGGAAGAAGAAAAAAAGCCGCTGCGACCCAGCGGCTTTTTCATGATGCAAACTTCAGTGACCTTATCAAGGCATCTTCGTCGTCGGCGTCAAAGGCCGGTAGCGCCACTTTTCTGCGCCGGGGTCGATCTGCGCATCATCCTCTTTGCGCTTCTCCGCTCGGGCCTGATCGGCCTGCTCCAACTCCGCGCGTTTGTCCTTGAGAGGGCGCAATACATCTACCCGGTATGACATAAAAGTCTCCATTGTTGTGTTGGATCGAGTGAGACTAGCTTACGTTACGGCTTGCCGCCGCCATCCATGCCGCCGCCGTCGATACCACTGCCGCTTCGCCACACCTGCTTGCCGCGCTCTGACAGTTCGCCGCAGCTGTGCTGCGCGTCCGCTTCCGAGCCCTCTACCGCCATCTCGCCGCCGGCCTGTTCCTGGGACTTCTGCTTGCGTTTCTTGCGCGCGGCGAGCGCTTCATCGTGTGACTTGCCAGCGTAATCGGGTGTCATGGCCGAATCCTCCATTTTGGGGACGTCTACATCGATGCAAGCTGCCGGGCGCGTCCACGTGCCGCGGGCAAGCCCGCTCAGCGGCCACCGCGCAAGGGCCTAATGGTTGGAACGGGGCGTCGGTCGCAAGTTCGGATTTATCTTGTAACGTTTTCTCATGCATTCTTAACAAAACAGTCATTTGCTTGAAATCGTCTCAGGCCGGAGACATGCTTGACTGGAAAGGCAAAACCCCCACTTATCCACAAGGTTATTCAGTGAAATTGTGGATAACTTGGTTGCGGTCGCAGTTATCCACTACGCGTCATGCGAAGCTAATGGCGGCCCCATTTCCACCTGCGCCCGCGGTTTCTCGTCCCATGCCGGTCTGCACGGGCGGCATCCGTCAGACGTGGTGATGTCCCGTCACGCGATCCCAGCCGTGCCGTACCGCTACCTTAAAACGCTCCCACGTGTCGGTCGCGCCGGGTGACGTGGTCTCCCAATGGCGCCGCGCTTCCGGCTCCACCTCGTCCCAGGGACGGTCGCGATAGCGCAGGTCACGGGCGATCGTCGCGCCGTACCGGTACGCGGGCACATAGTCCTCGTAGCGCGCTTCATCGCTCGCATATTGCTGGTCGTAGTGAGTCCGGAAATCCTCCTCGTACTCGAGAAACTCGTCCGGGATCGTCTGTTCTTGGAGGGGTTCAGGACGGCGCGCCGCGGGGGCGGCATCGACGGGCGTGAACACGGCGCCAAAGCCCGGCGCGCTGCCAGCGGCAATCGTGTTGAGCGTCGCTGCTTCGCTGAGCGGCGGCTGCGGCGCCAAGGGATCTTCCACACGAGGCTCGGCCGGTACAGGCGACGTGCCTCGCAGCGGCTCGTCGGCGGGCCGGACTGCGGCGGGCACCGGAGCAGGCCCCTGGTTGGCACCACCTATGCCGAGTTCGTCGAGCACCGAGTGTTCGCGGCGCGCGTCGGGATGGTCCAGCGCCGCGTCCCAACCCGGCTGGCGCTCGCCGATGTCGGCAGCGCCCAGCCGCGTCAAGGTTTTGCTGGCGAGCTCCGCATGCGACTCGCTGGCCGCGCTGACGCAGACCAGCACGGCGCCGCGACGCACGGCGTCCGCATAGCGGTCGGCCTCCGCCGGACGTGGTTCCTTGGCGAACAGGCTGGTGATGAAGCGCTCGATATTCGCGAGAACGCTGGCGTTGGCGGCCGCATCGGCCGCCGCTGTGGCAGACGGCGCCGGGTTGGCTTGCAGTTCGATGGTGTCGCTGGCGAAGCCGGTCTGCACGAGCGTGTCGCGCGCGTTTTCCGCCTGGGAATAGGTGTCGAATAAACCAATCACGGTGTGTCGCATGGCTGTCTCCCGACCTTTTAATGACGGCCGCCGCGAACGCGCGGGGCCTTGCACCCGATGAGAGGCGCAACGATCATGCCGGGTCTCGCCACTTCGCACCACGCCCCCGGCAATTTGATTTCGCAGGGTTCGCCCGGCGGCGCGGCGATGGCTGCTGGCATTGCGTCGGGGCGCTTTTACAACATCCGGTAATTCGCGCCGCACCGTGCCACGCTGAGATGATCCGAGCACTCAATCCGCATGATGCGTGCTGGTCTGCGTCAGGTCGTGCTGATGGTCCTGCAGCAGCTTTTCGAGCAACGCGATATCGAACGGTTTCGACAGCACTCGCACGTCGACATGGCGCGCGCGGTCGAGTTCCTCCGCATAACCCGTCACGAGTATCACCGGCAATCGGGTTTCGAACGCCTGGACCGCTTCGGCCAGATCGATGCCGTTCGTTGCGCCGGGCATGTGAATATCGGAAATCACCAGGTCGAACGGCAGCGGCTCGCCAGTGCGCGCCTGCTTTGCGTGAGCGTCGTCGAACAGGCGCAGCGCCGTATCGGCGTTGAAGACGCAGGTGACCTGATGGCCCATCATCTGTAGCAAGGCTTCGGTGCCGGCAGCAACCTCGTCGTTATCCTCGACCAGCAGAATGCGCAGACCGCTCGGCGCGCTGCTGTCTTCGACGTTGGGCTCGGAGGGACGCTCGGCATCCGGGAGGGCCGTCGCGCGCGGCAGGTAGAGCCGTACCGACGTGCCGGCGCCGATCGCACTGTCGATTGCGGCGAGGCCGCCTGAGCGCTCGCAGAACGCGAAGACTTGTGGCAGGCCAAGGCCGGTGCCCATGCCTTTCGGCTTGGTCGTGAAGAGCGGCTCGAAGGCTCGGGCCAGCACGTCCGGCGGCATGCCGACGCCGGTGTCTTCGAGGGAGAGCTGCACGAACTCGCCCGTCAGCGGGAAGCCATCCTCATGACGGAAGGTGATGTTGGCCGCCCGTACCGTGAAGCGGCCGCCGTTGGGCATTGCATCGCGCGCGTTGACGGCGATATTGATCAGTGCGAGTTCGAGCTCGGCAACGTCGACGCGCATTGGCCAGACATCGGTACCGATGTCGATCACAAGCGAGACCTTCGCACCCAACGACGCATGCAGCAGTTCGCGACAGGCCGGCAGCCAGCGTTCGACCGCGAGCGTTTCGTTGCGCAGCGGCTGTTTGCGCGCGACGCCAAGTAGCTGACGGGTGAGCGATTGACCGCTCTTGAGTGCGCGTTCGATGGCGGACAGCTCGCGATCGAGCGCGGGCGCGCCGCGCCGCCGGGCAATCTGCACGTTCGCCGAGACGATCATCAGCAGGTTGTTGAAATCGTGCGCGACGCTGCCGACCAGATTGCCGAGCGCTTCCATCTTGCGCGACTGCCGATAGGCGGATTCGATCGAACGGCGCATCGAGGCTTCGGCCTGCCAGCGCTCCCATGCTTCTTCTTCGGCGCCCAGACGCCGCAGCGACAGCCAGATCACGCACCACAGCACGATGGATGGCGTGAACATTGACAGAATCAGCACGCTCAGATGGCGATACCAGCCCGCCCAGATCGCCGAGGTGCGGTAGCCGCACGAGACATACACCGGATACGCGCCGACCCGCCGGTAGGCCACGATCAGATTGTCGTTGTCGAAAACGGAGCGCGTCCGGACCACGCCGGCGCGACTGCCCTTGGCGAGGGCGTCGGAAAACGGCGTATGCGGCGCGATCATGACGGGCTGGCCGGGCGCGGAAGGGTAGTGGACGAGAACCGCGCCGTCGGCGCGGGTCAGGCTCATGGTCATCGGCGTGTCGTTGCCGCCGAGCAGTTCCTGGTAGAACTCGCTGAAATAGCCGGGCCGCAGCGCGACCGAGACCACGCCGGCGAATGCGCCGTCCGCGCCGCGCCGCGCGACGCCGGTGTTGAAGACGTTTTCGCCGGCCGCCTGGCCAACCATGTCCTTCGAGACGTGCTCGAGCACCTTGCCGTCGCGAATGCCGGTGAAGTCATCGCGCTTCGCAATCGAGAGGGGCGGGGCCGGGTAAGAGCGGCTGCTGGCGAGCAGCGTGCCGTCCTGGCCGAAAATCGACACCGCCGCGACCTGCGGGTACCCGCCGCCCATGGTGCGCAGCGTGTCGTGGATGTCGGCTTCGCGCGTGCGGATGCCGTCGTCGTCGAGGCCCTGCACCAGATCGACGACGCGTGCATCGAGCGCCTCGTTCATATCGAACACTTTCAGCGCATGTTCTTCGGCAACGCGCACGGTGCGCAGCGTCAGATCGGTCGCGTCCGCTTCCCTGGCCCGCAGGTCGCTGTATGCCATGGCCGCGACATACACGCACGGCAGCACGATCGCCGCAATCAGGAGGGCGATCAGCGTCATCCTGCGGACGTAGAAATTCTGTTCCGGCACAACTGGAAAAAGCGCCTCGTCCTCCCGGTTAGAGGAGAGGCGGCTCGCTTCGCGCGGGTCGGACCGGTCGGGTGTCATCTTTAATATCGCTGCTATCGTCGGAGACGGAAAATCTTACAGTTGCCATCATACCGAGAACCCGGAATTGGCCGGAAAGGATCGATCGGGTCGGTAAGAATAGACCGCACAACTTATGCGGAAGTTTTTCTCAAAACAGCGACGAATTCGGAAGCGCAAACGTACACAAAAGTATAAACCGCGTAATCCATGTGGGCGGAGACTCAAAAATTCCTTAGTATGCGGTTCGGTGAGTTATTTCTGTTCGTTAAATCCATTTTGAGGAGTTGCCTTTTCGCTGGTTTAATTTAAGAATCCCGCTAACGATAAATTAGTGCGTCTGCCATGCTCAGACGCATGAGCCGCGAGGGCCAGCCAGACAACGCACACAAGGCGTGACGGAGGGGGTTCGCGGAACCGCGCGCGACAGGCTGGAGTTTGTTTTTCCACTCAGCCGCGCAGAACCACCTACGGGGTAGGCTCGAACATGCCGGTCATCGCTATCATCCTGCGTGCGCTTGCGCGCATGCGCATCGTTTCTCTCACGCGCGCGACAGCGTGCGAACTCCCCGGCCGACCGCAATCTGTATTCCCGTTTGCATCGGAGCGTCCTTCCGCCGGTCCGGCTTCGGCCCGCTAAAGAATCTTTGATCCAGGCCGTTAACACGATCGAGCTAATCCCGATTTTCGACCCTCCGCCATGTCATTGCCCATTGTGATCGCCGACGATTCGCTGCTTGCCCGTAAGGTGCTCACAAAGGCGCTGCCACCGGACTGGGAAGTCGACATCAGCTATGCCTCGAACGGCCGCGAGGCCCTCGCGCTATACCGCGAAGGCAAGGCGTCAGTGATGTTCCTCGACCTGACCATGCCGGACATGACCGGCTATCAGGTGCTGGAGGCATTGCAGCACGAGGACCTGAACACGTTTGTGATCGTGGTGTCCGCCGACGTGCAGCCAATGGCGCAGGAGCGCGTGCGTTCGCTCGGCGCTATTGCCTTCATCGCCAAGCCTGTCAGCCCCGAGGCGTTACTACCCATCCTCAAGGAGTACGGGTTGTATGTCTGAGCCAGTCCTCAACGAAGATCAGCGCGACGCGCTGCAGGAGGTCGCCAACCTCGCGATGGGCCAGGCCGCGACGCGTCTGGCGCGGCTGCTCGATACGTTCATCGAGCTGTCGGTGCCGCGCGTGCAGGTCGTGGAGATCAGCAAAGCGGCGGCGGCATTGCGCGAGATGACGGGTATCCAGGAGGCAGTGAGCGCGGTGCGTCAGGGTTTCCGCTCGGACATCAAGGGCGAGGCGCTGGTGATCTGCCGCAGCGGCAGCATCGAGCAGCTGTGCTCGCTGGTGAACGACCCGTACCCGCGCTCCGCCTACGAGAAGGTGAGCCAGCAGGAAGTGATTTTCGACGTCGCCAACGTGCTAACGGGCGCGTGCGTCTCGTGCATTCTCGAGCAGCTCGGTCGCACGCCGGTGTTTTCGGCGCCGGGCCTCCTCGGCGAGGCGATGTCGCTTGACGACGTGTTCCAGCCCGGCGTGCTCGCCTGGGAAGTGGCGTTGCTCGTCGAGGTCAATTTCGCGCTCGAAGACCAGAGTTTCCGGGCTCATCTGGTCATGCTGATGGCTGAAGAGTCGATCCGCCACATGAATCACGCGCTTGACGCGTTGCTGTCCAGTCTATGAATGTCCCCCCCGCTTCGTTAAGCGATCTCGTTGTCGAGCGTGTCGGCTTCGGTATTTTCGTCCTCGACCGTGAGATGAAGGTGCTGATGTGGAATCGCTTCATGCAGGATCACAGTGGTTTGTCGCCCGAGCAGGTGGTCGGCAAGTCGATTTTCGCCAGCTTCCCGGAGTTGCCGCGCGTGTGGCTGACCCGCAAGCTCGAAAGCGTGTTTCAACTCGGCAGTTTCGCGTTCAGCTCGTGGGAACAGCGCCCCTATCTGTTCAAGTTCGACCACGACCGGCCGATTACCGGCGGTGTCGATTTCATGCAGCAGGACTGCACCTTCATGCCGCTGACGCGTGAGCGCGAAGTGGTGGCCGTGTGCGTGACGGTCTCCGACGTGACGCACGTCAGCATCGTGCAACGCGAGCGCGAGGAGGCGGTGGCCAAGCTGCAGGAGTATGCGGATCGCGACGGGCTGACCGGCATCGCCAATCGCCGCTATTTCGAAGCGCGGCTGCGCGACGAATATACGCGCTGGCAGCGTTATGGCGGCGACATGTCGGTGCTGCTGTTCGATCTGGACCACTTCAAGAAGATCAACGACCAGTTCGGCCACGGCGTGGGCGATACGGTGCTGCGCGAGATGGCGCAGCGCGTCTCACAGGTGGTGAGGGTGCAGGATACCTTCGGCCGCTTCGGCGGGGAGGAATTCGCGCTGCTGTTGCCGTGCACGCCGCTCGAAGATGCGATGCTGGTTGCCGAAAAGATCCGTCATACGATTGGCGACGCGCCGGTCGACGTGCAGGGCGTGTCCGTGCCGGTGACGGCGAGCGTCGGCGGCGCCTCGGCACGGGTCGGTGTGCCTAACTACGACGTCCTGATCAACGAAGCGGACGCGGCGCTCTACAGCGCCAAGCGTCAAGGCCGCAACCGGTCGGTCGCCTATATCTGACGCCGGCTGCGGGGCAGATCGCTCCCCCAAACTGCGGTATCCCGCAAAGGTTGTTATACTTTTCGCCGTTTCCGGCATCCCTGCCGGTGTATTCGCGCGTGTCCGCGCGTGCGGCCTACCCTGCGGTAGGCACGACTTCTTGACCGCCTCCAGAGGGCCCCTCAGCGGAGATCGTCTTGGCTGTTTCCAATCTTGTCGTGGACGATACAGAAACCGACGCCGCTGCCGCTTCATCGGGCAGCTCGTTCTATCTTGCGATGCGCATCCTGCCGGCAGCGCAGCGCGACGCGATGTATCAGGTCTACGCTTTTTGCCGAGCTGTCGACGACATTGCCGACAGCGATCTGCCGCGCGCCGAGCGTGCGGCAGGGCTCGAGCGCTGGCGTGCCGACATCGACGCCTGCTATGCCGGCGCGCCGCGCGCTTCATTGCGCGCGTTGACGCGGCACATTCATACGTTTCATCTGCAACGCGAAGATTTTCACGCGATGATCGACGGCATGGCGATGGACGCGGCCGCCGATATCTGCGCACCGGACGAGGACACCCTCGATCTGTATTGCGACCGGGTCGCGAGTGCCGCAGGCCGTCTATCGGTGAGGATATTCGGGATGCAGGAGGAACCAGGCCGCCGGTTGGCGCACCACCTCGGCCGCGCGCTGCAGTTGACCAATATCCTGCGCGATATCGACGAAGACGCGGCCATCAACCGTTGCTATCTGCCGCGCGAACTGCTTGCGCTTGAAGGGATTGCGACGGCCACGCCCGGCGCCGTCGCCGACGACCCATCGCTGCCGCGCGTCTGCGCCAAACTGGTGACGCGTGCCCGTGAGCATTTCGCTCAGGCGGACGCGATCATGGACACCGCGACGCGCAACCAGGTCCGCGCCCCGCGCATAATGTCCGGGGTCTATCGCTGTCTTCTCGAACGCACCGTTGAGCGCGGCTTCGATCTGCCGCGCACGAAGGTCAGCAAGCCGCGCGCGCGCCTGCTGTGGATCGTGGCCAAGTACGCCATCTTCTGATGTCAAAGCTCGTCCACGTGATCGGCGCGGGCCTCGCCGGCCTGGCCGCTGCGGTGCAATTGCAGCGGCGCGGTGCGCAGGTCAGGTTGCACGAGGCGGCCGCGCAGGCCGGAGGACGGTGCCGCTCGTATTACGATCGCACGCTCGGCGCGACCATCGACAGCGGCAATCATGTGGTCTTGTCCGGCAATGCCGCGACGCTGAATTATTTGCGGGCGATCGGCGCGGCCGACGAATTGACGGGACCGGCGCAGCCCGAGTACCCGTTCATGGATCTCGCGACCCGCGCTCGTTGGACCGTGCGCCTGTCGGCCGGGCGCTTGCCCTGGTGGATTTTCGATCAAACGGCGCGGGTGCCGAACACCCACCCGAGCGACTACCTGACGCTCGCGCCGCTGCTGTTGGCGAAGCCCGGCCGTACCATGGCGCAGACCA
>JBEKNG010000138.1:0-10236 GCA_049523075.1 Paraburkholderia sp. | reverse complement strand
TGCGGGCCGCGCGCCAAGCCGGCGCACGTTCCTGCTACCCGAGATGCCGAACCACAAACGAAGCGGCAAAAAAAAATGGGCGAAACGCCCATCATCTTATTGCCGGTGGTCGCATCTGAGCCGCACATGAAAAGCCGCACGCCCAGCGACTCTGCGATTGTAGCCATTTTTCGGGACAAACGCAAACTGGCGGCGCGCGTGAAACACGCATTTCTGCTTGATTTCACTGCAATCTTTTACGCAGATGAGGGCGAGAAGCGCTTTCCGCAGCTGTCCGCAGTGACTCAAGGGGTTCGATCGGAACTGGAGCCTTCCCCTATGCGGCACGGTTTTTTTCTTTGCATGCGCGAGCGCGTGCTAAAAACGGCCGGATGAGTCTGATGTGAGCGCCACCAGGCGCTCATTCGCCAGTCCCGCCTAGCGGCCGCGCGTGCGACCACGCGGAGCACCGCCGCTGCGATTTGCACCGGCGTTCGGATTGCCGCCGCCCGAACGATTGGGACCGCCACCGCGATTACCGGCGCCCGGACCGCGGCCACCGCCGTTGCCAGAGTTGCCGGGATTGCCGCCCGCTGCGCCCGCGCGCTTGCCGGTGCCGCCTGGTGTGCGATTGCCGTTGCCCGACGGCGCACGATTGCCGTCGACATCACGTCCGCCGCGCGGCGTGTTTGCGCCGCTGCCGCTGCTCATCGGACCGGTAAAACCCGTGCTGGCGCCGCGACCGGCTCCACGGCCGTAGCCGCCACCTGCACCGCCCGCACCGCCGCCAAAACCGCCGCCCGCTGCACCGCGCCGCTGACCGCCGCCACGCGGCGGCTGCTGGTCGAACCGGCCGTGCGACATCAGAACCGGCTCGCGATTGATGAAACCCATCGAGGTTTGCATCGGATCCGGCTGCTTGCGATCGGGGGCCGCGCTGCGACTGCCCTTCTCTTCGCTGGTGGCCTTCAGGCCGACCGACGCCATCAGGCTGCGCACCTGATTGTCTTCAAGCTCTTCCCAGCGACCGCGCTTCAGGCCCTTGGGCAGCGAGATCGGACCGTGACGGGTACGGATCAGGCGGCTCACCATCAGGCCGGCTGCTTCGAACATGCGGCGCACTTCGCGGTTGCGGCCTTCGGCCAGCGCAACGTGATACCAATGGTTCGTGCCCTCGCCGCCGCCGTCGCGGATGCGCAGGAAATTCGCCGGACCGTCTTCGAGTTCGACGCCGTGCAACAACTTCTGACGCATCCCTTCGGCCAGCTCACCGACCACACGCACCGCGTACTCGCGCTCGACGCTGTAACGCGGGTGCATAAAGCGGTTCGCCAGGTCGCCCGAGGTGGTCAGCATCAGCAGACCTTCGGTGTTGAAGTCGAGACGGCCGACCGCGAGCCATTTGGCGGTTTTCATCGGCGGCAGCTTGTCGAAGACCGACGGACGGCCTTCCGGATCGGCGTGACTGACGATTTCGCCCGTCGGTTTGTGATACAGCAGCACGCGCGGCGGCTTGTTCTGCAGCTTGCGCTTGACTGGCTTGCCGTTAATGCGGACCTGATCGGTCGGCATGATGCGCTGGCCGATATGGGCCGGCTCGCCGTTGACGGAGACGCGGCCTGCAATGATCAGCTCTTCCATATCGGCGCGAGCCCATGCCGGCTTCGGCGAGCACCTTGTGCAGTTTGGGTGCGTCGTCGTCCGGCGACAGCACGCGCTTGGGCGCAGCCGGCTTGCCACGGCGCAGCATCGGGGCGCGTACGCCGCCGGTTGCGCTATTGTCCGCATCGAAAGCGGGCGAGGTCACATACGAAAACAGATCGTCCTGGCTGGCATCCGTTGCCGGTGCTGCCACGGCCGGCGCATCGGCGCGCCGGTTCTGACGCGGCCGGCCGCCTTCACGCGGCTGGCCGTCCTCGCGGGGGCCGGCCTCCCGGTTCGCCGCGCCTTCGCGCCTCGCGCCGGCATTGCGGCGCGGACCTTGGCTCTTCGAGCCCGGTTCCTTGCGCGGCATGCGGACCTGCGCCACCACTTCGCCGTCCGGCGGCGCTTCCGTCACGACCGGCTCGGGCGAACCTTCCGCACCCTTGTTCTTCGCCCCCGCGCGACGACGCGCGATCAGGCTACGCGGCCCGCGGCGCAGTCCGCGGCGCGGACGTTCTTCGCCCTCTGCGCCTTCAGCGTGCGCCGGGCGATCAGTCTCGCCAGCCGGTGCTTGCGAAGTACGCGTTTCGCCAGCACGCGCGGATTGCACGGCGTGCTCGGATTCGGACGAGTCGGTATCGTGGGTATCAGTCAAAACAACCTCAAAATGTCAGGTCGCGCGCGCCCGTTGCGGGCGCGGCAAATGTTCGTTACGTCAGGCGCTGCGCGACTCGTTTTCGTCGTCGGTCAGTACGCCCGCGTCCTGTGCAGCATCGCGGCGATTTTCAGGATCGCTGTGCGCCACACGTGTCGGGTTCGATTCGACGGCGTACTCCGTACTGCGGAGCTCGCCCGAATCGTGCGCGGGTGTTGCGGGATCGGCCTGGGAGACCGGATCCTGATCTTGTGCAGCGTGAGCGGCGCTTATGGTGCTTGCAACGGCGTCGGCTTGTGGTTCGGCGTGCGCCTCGCCAGTGATGCCATCAGCCTCATCGGCCTCGCCAGCTATTTCCGTTCCCGTCGGTGTCTCTGCTTCAGCGTGACCAGCCGCAGCGTCAACAGGCTCTGCAAACATTGGCTCAACGGTGTCGTGGGCGCTATTCAAAGCCGCTGCAACGGGCTGCTCGACCGTAGCCGGCGTATCGACGCCGTGTTCCGCGGCGTCAGCAGCGCCTTCGACTACCGCCTCCCCCACCGTTTCTTCAGCTACCTCGGTATCCGCATCGCTCGCGGCGCTTGCATTTATAGCGTGCTCCGGTGCATCAGCCGGTTCGCCGGCCGCCGGATCGCCGGCCGCGGCTTCGTTCGTGGCCAGCCCGTCCACTGACAGCTCGGCGTCCGTCTCCTCGCCATCGCCCTGCGCAACAGCGTCAGGAAACTCGATCGCATGCTGGCCGAGCAGATCGGCGTTCAACTGCGCCGACGGATCGTCCAGCGGCGGCAATTCGTCGAGCGCCTTGAGCCCGAGGTCGTCGAGAAACTGCCTGGTGGTCGCATACAGTGCGGGACGGCCCGGCACGTCGCGATGGCCGATCACTTCGATCCAGCCTCTATCCTCGAGTTGCTTCACAACCTGCGTGTTCACGGTCACACCGCGAATCTCTTCGATATCGCCGCGCGTGACAGGCTGCCGATACGCAATAATCGCCAGCGTCTCGAGAACGGCGCGCGAATACTTCGGCGGTTTCTCGGGATGCAAACGATCCAGATACGAACGCATCGCAGGCTTACTTTGAAAACGCCAGCCCGACGCCAGCCCGACCAGCTCCACACCCCTTCCAGACCAATCCCGCTTCAGGTCTTCGAGCAACGTGCGAACCGTATCTGCCGACACGCCGTCGGCAAAGAGCTTGCGCAGATCACCGAGCTTTAAAGGCTCCTGCGCGCAGATCAAGGCAGTCTCGAGGACGATCTTCGCCTCTTGGGTATTCATGCAGCTAGGTCAGACCCTGTGGTCAAAGAACCGGATCAAACAGACGATTTGGAACTGAAGACGCGCTCGCCCGATTCTGATCGGTCATATTGATGGGAGCACGCACCGGGGGGAGGCGAAACAGGCAATCGAGCCATACCCAGCCGGACGGAGCAGCGATATTCCTGAAAGGAATCGCGTGACTGATCGCCATATTACGCAAAAACATTCAGTGCGTAAAGACGAAATCCCGACGATTCCCCGCTTTTCATCCCTTTTTGCTCTTTAAGGGCTGATGGGTCCAAAACCCGCGTGAAACAAAGGCCGGATGGCCGCTCCGCCAGTGGGCCTACCCAGCGAATTCAGCCTGCCGCATGCCGGCCAAGGAACGTCTGAAGCCGCGCTACGCCCGCGTCGAGCCGGGCCGTGTCGCAGGCGTAGCACCAGCGCACGAAGCCCTCGCCTTCCGGACCAAACGCGCTGCCCGGCGCGACGCCGAGCCCGACCTCGCGCACCAGCGCCTTGCACAAGGCGAGGCTCTGCGCCGCGCCAGGCAGCGAAAAGAACAGGTACATCGAACCGGGCGGAGCCTTTACATCGACACCCGGGAGCGCGGACAACGCTCCCACCAGGTGATCGCGCGAGGTCTTCAGATCGGCCACCAGTTGGCGCGTGAATGATTCACCCTGCTGCACGGCGGTGATGCCCGCCTGCTGCACGAACGCCGGCGCACACGAGGTGTTGTACTCGACAAGCTTACCCAGATCGTCCATCAATCCCGCCGGGGCGACGATCCAACCGAGCCGCCAGCCGGTCATCAGCCACGCCTTCGAGAACGAATTGACGCAGATGACCCGCTCGTCGCGTCCAGCCAGATCGAGAAAGGACGGCGCGCTGCGAGCCGCATCGCCCGCATAGTAAAGGCGCTCGTAGACCTCGTCGGCGACGATCCAGATACCGTGACGGCGGCAATGCTCGAGCACGACGCGTTGCTGAGCGGCGCTCATTACCCAGCCGGTCGGGTTGTTCGGCGAGTTGAGCAGCAGCAGCTTAGTGTCCGGCGTGAGTGCGCTCAACAGGCGTTCGAGGTTCAATGTCCAACCTTGCGCACCATAACCGAGCGCGACGGTTTCGACGTGAGCGCCGAGAATCTTCGGGATTTCAACCAGGTTCGGCCAAAGCGGCGTGACCGCAACCACGCGGTCGCCGGCGCCTACGACCAGTTGCGCGGCCAGCATCAACGCGTTGACCCCGGCGCTCGTGACGGCGACGTGGTCAACCGAAGTCGCGCCGTGCAGGCTCGTCACATAGTCGGCGAGTGCCGCGCGCAGCGGCGCAATGCCCAGATTGTGCGTGTAGAAGGTGGCGCCCTGTGCAAGCGCCTCGCTCGCGGCGGCACGGATGAATTCCGGGGTCACGCGGTCGGACTCGCCGAACCAGAACGGCAACACGTCCTTGACACCGAAACCGGCGTTCGCCACTTCGCGAATCTGGGAAGGTCGCAGCGCACGGACAGCTTCGCGCGCGTTCGGCAACAGAGGCGTGGGCAGATCGGATTCGCTCATCAAGGCTTCCAGGGGAGATCGGTTCAGGTCGTCAGGTCGTAGGGACGGGATGTCATGCAGACCGACAGTTTAGCGTGCCGCGCGTTTTCGGGACGCACGACCAGCGCCCGCCCCCTCGCCTGCTTCCTCGCCTGCTTCCTCCGCCCGGTCTCTAGCTCAGATCCTCCGCCCGCGCGGGCAGTTGCCGGATCAAGCTCCACACCGCCTCTGCTGCCGGCGAGAGCGACCGGTCACGCCGCCGCACCAGTTCGACCGTGCGCTCGGCGCGCGGCACCAGCGGCCGCGCCACCAGCGAGGTATCCGCCGGCAACGGCAAGGCGAGCCACGGCAGCACGCTGACGCCCACGCCCGCCTCCACCAGCCCGAACACCGTTGCCGAATGCCCCAGCTCCTGCACCACGCTGGCGCTCACGCCGTGCTCGTTCATGACCGCATCGATGATAGGACGGCTGCCCGACGCATAATCGAGCATCACGAGCTGCTGCCCCTCGAGATCCGTCCACGCCACTCGCGTCTTGGCCGCGAGTGGATGATCACTGCGCGATACCACGCAGAACGAGTCCGTCATCAGCGGCTCGCTCAGCAGATCGTCGGCGGAAAACGGGCCGATGATGACGCCGAAATCGACCTCGCCCGATTTGACCTTGCGCACCACATCGCTCTGGACATCGTCGCGCAATCCCATTGTGATGAACGGAAACTGCTGGCCGCAAGCCGCGACTACCCCGGGCATCAGCCGGCAGGCGACCGTGGG
This sequence comes from Paraburkholderia sp., assembly GCA_049523075.1. Lineage (GTDB taxonomy): Bacteria > Pseudomonadota > Gammaproteobacteria > Burkholderiales > Burkholderiaceae > Paraburkholderia. The sequence goes on along the minus strand of JBEKNG010000138.1, from coordinate 4,382 downwards.
GCTCGCCGCCACCACCACCCGCCCGCGCCGCTGCTCGCCGATCTCGCGAATCTCACGCAACGCGTCGTCGAGATCGGTCAGGAGGCGCGACACGCTCGAAACCAGATTGCCGCCCACATCGGTCAACTGCACCTCGCGGGTGGTGCGGTCAATCAGCTTCAGGCCGATTTCCGTCTCCAGTTCGCGCACGCACCGGCTCACCGCCGACTGAGTCAGCCCGATCTCGTCGCCGGCGCGGCTAAAGCTCTGCAAGCGCGCGACCTCGATGAAAACTCTTAGCTGGCGCAGCGTGACATTCATTTACATCTCTCATCAATGGTGATTTTTCATGACGATTATATTGTTTCTTTAAGCGCCACACACCCCTGCAATCGTTCGCTGCGATGCAGCAATAAGGCGCAAACGCACGTTGCGCGGGCCTGATTGCACAAGATTGGTGATTGTCCCGATTTGCGCGACAGGTTTTTTAGATTCTTATACGCCCCTGACTAACGCCCGCGCTGGCCCGATGTAACGGGACTTCGAGGAAGTTTTTAAAGAGGTGGCACGCTTCGTGCATTTGGATGCGCACTGGGTCGGCGCCATGGACCTGACTGCACAACCAGAACCGTGGCAAGCCCGACCCCGCCTGGCACTCGCGATTGAGTGCATGGAGAGTGCGCGGCGCGGGGCAGCGCACCGGAGTTAGCTTCGCTGAGGTGAGACATGATGCTGTTCGACGATTTGAGAGACAACGAGTGGGCGCTGGTCGAAGCGTTGTTCTGTGCGGAGCCAGCACGGAGCGAACGCCGCGGTCGGCCACGCGTGGAAGCGCGCGCAGTTGTCAATGCGGTTCTTTGGGTACTGTCGACGGGAGAAGGCTGGTCCAAGCTTCCCGGCCGTTACCCCTCACCGCCGACCTGCCGCCGCCGTTTCGACGAGTGGCAAGCCGATGGTACGCTCGCCGAAATAGTTAAGCGACTCGGCACGAGCGGCCGGGAAGTCTCGCTGCGCGGCCGGATTGGCGCAACGGCTGCCAAACCGCCTGCACCGCCGAGCCGTGACCGCCTGCGCGGCGCATTCTGGACCAATCCGGAATCGTGGCGCGCGCCGGTCAAGATGGCCTGATACTGCTGCTCTGTCGCCGGGCGCCTACGGGCGCCCGGCGCGTATCCGACGGCCGGCGATCCGGCCGCTGGCGCCAGCGGTCCGGAAGACGGAAGACGGAAGACGACTTAGGATGGGCTATCGGAAGCGCGCCTGACAACGTCCGTTCACCTGCGCGGTACGCTGCCCACCAGCGCCGCGCCGGAATGCCGACCGCCGCTTCTCTGACACTCAGTGAAACATCCATTTACGATTACTTACAGCGCGCTTTCGCTCCTCGGCATACCGTACGAGTATGCACACAAACCTGACGAATCGGGTTTGAACGGAGCCCAGCATGAAACCAATGTCCCTGCTTCTGTGCGGCATTGTCGTTTCACTGATCGCCGCACCTACGTTCGCACAGCAAAGACCAGCGGGCTGGAACTGGCGGCCCGACCGAGCCGCCACGCTCGACACATGGCAGCAAGGCGAGCACCCTCGTGAGTTCACGCCTCCCGCGCCGCGCGGCGATCTGCGCGGCGACATCGCCAGCAACGTACGCACACGGCCGGATCAGCCGCGCGAGGATTCGCAGCATCGTCGCTAAGGGCGTGCGGCGAGTTCGAAGGATCGTGGAATAACGCGGTGTGGCGAGCGGATGAATAGCCATGCGAAGCTTGTAGCAAGCTGCGGGAACCACCGAGGATTGAACCAGTCTCATCAATGCCATCAGCACAGCGTGGCAGTAGTAATTCCGGTACGCCCGTATCCTCGCGATACGGGCTTTTTTTGCGACTGCTGGCGGCGCGCGGCTTTCGGCAATCAAAGGCGGCGCCCCCGAACCGCGGGTACGCGCCCCAACGGTATGCCTGCGCCTCGATCTTCGGCCGCAGATACCTGCTACGGGCGGATTTCCAGATCCGCCGTGCGGTGTTCCGCTGCGACGTAGCCGTTCACTTTGCGCGCGGCCCAGTCCAGCGAACGCTCGTAGCGTTCGAGGCGGGCGAACTCGGCCCGGCCCCGATCGGTCAACACAGCGATATCAACTGGCGCATGAAACCCCGGCGCGGGCGCGACGGTGCGTTGCCGCACCGTCTCCATCAAGCCGAGCGCGCGAAGATACTCGAATACTCCCGGACGCCGGGCCCAGGGCACCTGGCGGTACTGCGCCCGCCGCAGCGCCTCAAGAACTGCTTCGTTGGAATACGTGGTCATCTCACTTCTTTCTTAAAGTGCAAACATGACACATCTTTGTGCAGCACATCACCGCGCCACCAGTGACGCGCGTAGCACCCACCCATGGCGGCCAGACTCATCGCAAGGGCGATGCTACCGTCTTCCGCCAGGCGCCACCTGTTGTTCCGTGTTTCGGGTCCCCGTTCGAACCGCGTGGTAGCGTTCGCTTCACGTGCCTGTGATGCGACCGAAGTGGTGCGATAGCGGCAGCGTGAATGTCCCCAAAAACTATACGTTACCCCATTTAAATTGATTCTATTCACTTTATTGGCGCTTTTTTTTGCAGCAATCGTGCTAACGCGACGCGCGCGCGCCCCGCTCGCGCTCGCCGCCGTGGCGCTGTTCTGGCTACTTGCGGCAGGCTGGCTGAGCGCTCCGCTACTCGACTGGGCGCAGTGGGGTACGCAATCCATTGCGCCGCCGACGTACGCCGGGCGCACGGTGATCGTCGTGCTGGGCGGCGGCACCGAATACGACGACGGCCACCAACTGGTACCCAAGCACGACGCATTGGTACGAATCACGACGAGTGCCGACATCTATTCGGCATGCAAACAAACCGGCGCACGCTGCGACGTGGTCATCAGCGGCGGCAATCCGCAGCACCACGAAGCCTCCGAAGCGGATAACTACCTGCCTTATCTGCTACAAAAGCAGGTGCCGCGCGCGGACGTCGTGCTGGAAAACCGCAGCCGCACGACCTACGAAAATGCCCGGAACGTGGCTGCGCTTTTGCAAGGGGCGCGCTACGACACGCTGATCCTCGTCACGTCTGCGTACCAGATGCCACGTGCCCTGCTCGACTTCCACCGCTTCGGGCTTACGCCTCACCCGGTCATCTCGAACACGCGGCATGTGCGCGTCGGTGTGCTGCCGCGCTATGACAATCTGGTGAATGCGAACATCGCGCTCCATGAACTGATCGGCATCGCGCAGTTTCATGTGTACCGCCTGGTTGGATGGTTTTAGAACCCCAAACCGGTCTCCTGGTGGCAGGTCCACGTCAAAAGACCGTCCGCCGCACGACGTCAATTAATCAGTTATGCAGATTTATTATTCGAGGTGGCCACTGACGGATAGCTCACCTGTGACGGCACGCTAATCGCCCCTCAGACGGCGCAGCTTCTTCCGATACCACCGTATTTCATGCGCCACGCGGCAATAACACCCGTCGCGGCGGCTACGGGTCGCCCAATGAGGCCGCACAAACGTAACTAAATGTAACTATCTGTCAAAAATGTTGCAAAGCTTCTATTGGAGCGGATATTGCTCGCTAGAATGCACTGGTCCTTCAGATCGGACAGGCATTACTCGGCCACAACCACTCTACGGAGGTAACGATGAAGAAAGTGTCCCTGGCGATCCTGGTTTCCCTCTCGGCCCTGACGGGCGCAGCGTATGCACAGACCGACAACGGCGTCACGATGAGCACCGATCCGGCCAAGGCCGCCGACGTCGAGCAACGTGCGCAAGACTTGCAATCCCAACAGCAAGCCGCTGAAAACCGGCCGGCCGCGCCGGTCAAGCACCACAAGGCGCCGCACCACGCGAAAGCGGCCAAGGCTGACGCAGCCAGCCAGTAATCGCAACTGAATGCGCGCATGGACGCGCGTTGAACAATTAGCAGCACCACTCGCGGTGGCATCGCGAAAAGCCGAAGCCGGCAATACGGGCTTCGGCTTTTTGTTGTCCGGGGCCCACTGACGGTATGCTAAAGTCGCGCACCGAAGAACCACCCCCAACCGTGCGCACCCTGGTGCGGAGGACAGAATGAGCAACATCCAGCTAGACATCGAATGGACCGAGGCAGCATCCCGCAAAATCGAAAAACTGATGCCGCGCGGCGGTCAGGAAGCGTACCTTGCGCTGCCGCCGGTTGAATGTCTGCCGATGGAGGGCGATGTGCTGTTTCTCGGCCCGGACGGCAAGCAACAGCCGTTTATTGTCGCGGAACGTCAGTATCACCACGACGGCGATGCGGACTGGACCATCATCCTGATCCTCGACGTCCCGCAGTCAACGCACTAAGCGCCACAAATCCAACAACGGGCACGCGGCCGTCGCGCCACTGCCCGTCT
>JBEKNG010000137.1:0-10255 GCA_049523075.1 Paraburkholderia sp. | reverse complement strand
CAGGAATGAAGATGCGGGGTATGGGTATGCGGCGTCGCGACGTGACGATCCTAAGCGGCTCCGCCCGCTTTCCGCGGCTGGAATCCCTCTGCCCGGCTTGCCGACGAACCAGAACGATCTTCTTTCGCACCCCTGCAATCGAGAAATCGCCAGATGCAATCACAACTCGCTCCGATCAGAACGCGCGAAAACGACGAGCCGCAGGCGACGCACCGGTAATGCTCGACTGCGGGAACACCGCACAGCTCGCCTACGCCGAGTAAGGCCATTTCACACAACTGGGTGGACGCAGGGCGGCCATGAAGGTCCGAACACGATTTGCAGGTCTGCATTCTGCGCTCCAGTCGCGGCTGTCCACTTGAGACTAGCACGACGCCTGAATGCTGCAAAGAATTTGCCGTATTCGATTTTCGAATCGGTCGAAATTGCTGATGTTCGGTACCGTGGGGCGGCTCGATAAGGCCTGGAAACAGGGCGCGATTTTTGGCGTCGACGGATTTGTTCTGAAGAGAAGGGCGTCGGCTTACGCGCAGTGATGTGCGCTCCTCTATTTGCACGGAGAAGATGCCGTTGCCTCGGACGAAACCGTGCCTGGTGAAAATACTGATGGGCAAACCAGCACGTGCCAAGCGGTCGGCGCTGAGCGCCAGTTCCGCAAACCCGATATAAGGAAATGATCGTAACGCCACTTGTTACGATCCTATCATTCGATGTAGGATGGCTGCGAATAAACCATCAGCCGTTGCTGTGCGCTGCACAAAATCACGGACGTCCCATGCCTGAAGCTCCTTCTTCGTCTTCATCGGTCATCGCGCTACATCGCGGCCTGGCCATTCATCCGGAACGCAATCCCAGTGTCCCGTTCGATGCCGCCTGGCTCGACGGCCTGCGGGTCAACCAGTCCGCAGTCGAACGGCGCACAGCCACGCTTAGCGCACGGCGCAGCGTCAAGAAAGACGCGCAGGCGGCGTGGCTATTGAAGGCCGTCACCTGCATCGATCTGACTACCCTGAGTGGGGACGACACCGAAGGTCGCGTGCGGCGCCTGTGCGCGAAAGCGCGGCAGCCAGTGCGTGCCGACATCCTCGGCGCGCTCGGCATTGCGCCGCAGACCATCACCACCGGCGCCGTGTGCGTCTATCACCGCTTCGTCGCCGCCGCGGTCGACGCGCTGCAAGGCAGCGGCATTCCGGTGGCGGCGGTTTCGACGGGCTTCCCAGCCGCGCTGATCCCGCATCCGCTGAAGCTGAAAGAGATCGAGGCGTCGGTGGCCGATGGCGCGCAAGAGATCGATATCGTCGTCACGCGCGAACACGTACTGACAGGTAACTGGCAGGCGTTGTACAACGAAGTGCGCGATTTCCGTGCGGCCTGCGGCCCAGCACATCTGAAAGCGATTCTCGCCACCGGCGATATCCGTACGTTGTCGAACGTGGCGCGGGCGTCGATGGTCTGCATGATGGCGGGCGCCGATTTCATCAAGACGTCCACCGGCAAGGAAGGCGTGAATGCGACGCTCGACGTCTCGCTGGTGATGGTGCGGATGATCCGCGACTATCACGAGCGTACCGGTGTCCTGATCGGTTTCAAACCGGCCGGCGGCGTGTCCACCGCGAAATCCGTGCTGACCTATCAGATCCTGATGAAAGAGGAACTCGGGCGCGCATGGCTCGAACCGGAGCTGTTCCGGATCGGTGCATCGAGCCTTCTTGCCGATATCGAACGCCAGCTCGAACATTACGTGAGCGGCCGTTACTCCTCCTTCAATCGTCATCCCGTCGCCTGAGCAGACCGATCCCATGAGCGTAGCCGAATATTTTTCTTCAATGGAGTACGGTCCCGCACCCGAGGACGATCAGCCCGCGCGTGCCTGGCTCGCGCAGCACGATGCCAGCTTCGGTCATTTCATTGGCGGTGGGTGGCGCGAGCCGGGTTCAGGTGAGCGCTTCGAATCGCGCGAACCGGCTACTGGCGAGTTGCTCGCGCAGATCGCCCAGGGCGATGCCGCCGATATCGATGCGGCCGTGGCCGCAGCCCGTGCGGCACAGCCAGGCTGGCTCGCGCTGGGCGGTGCGGGGCGCGCGCGTCATCTGTATGCGTTGGCGCGCATGGTGCAGCGGCATAGCCGGCTGTTCGCGGTGCTCGAAGCGCTCGATAACGGCAAGCCGATTCGCGAGACGCGCGACATCGATGTGCCGCTGGTGGCGCGTCACTTCCTGCATCACGCGGGCTGGGCGCAGTTGCAGGACAGCGAGTTCGCCGACTTTGCGCCGCTAGGCGTCGTCGGCCAGATCGTGCCGTGGAATTTCCCGTTGCTGATGCTTGCGTGGAAGATCGCGCCGGCTATCGCAACCGGCAACTGCGTGGTGCTGAAGCCGGCGGAATACACGCCGCTCACCGCCTTGCTGTTCGCCGAACTGGCGCATCGCGCGGGTTTGCCTGCGGGCGTGCTGAACGTCGTGACGGGTGATGGCCGCACCGGCGCGGCGCTCGTCGAGCATCCCGAGGTGGACAAGCTCGCCTTTACGGGCTCGACCGAAGTCGGCCGGCAAATTCGCTCGATCACCGCAGGCTCGGGTAAATCATTGACGCTTGAACTCGGCGGCAAGTCGCCGTTTATCGTGTTCGATGACGCGGATCTCGATGGTGCGGTCGAAGGCGTGGTCGACGCCATCTGGTTCAACCAGGGGCAGGTCTGTTGCGCCGGTTCGCGCCTGCTCGTGCAAGAGGGCATTGAAGCGCGCTTTATCGACAAGCTGAAGCGGCGCATGGAGACCCTGCGCGTCGGGTCCTCGCTCGACAAGAGCATCGATATCGGCGCGATCGTCGATCCGGTGCAGTTGGAGCGGATTCAGTCGCTGGTCGAAGCCGGCCGTCGCGAAGGCTGCGCGGTGTGGCAGTCGCCGGGTGCTGCTTTGCCTGCGCAAGGCTGCTATTACCCGCCGACGCTTGTGACCGGTGTCGCGCCCGCATCGATGCTCGCCCAGGAAGAGATTTTCGGTCCCGTACTGGTGACGATGAGCTTCCGCACGCCGGACGAAGCGGTGGCGCTGGCCAACAACACCCGCTATGGCCTGGCCGCTAGCGTCTGGAGCGAAACGATTGGCCGTGCACTCGACATTGCCCCGCGCCTCGCGTGCGGCGTGGTCTGGGTCAATGCGACCAATCTGTTCGATGCCGGGGTCGGCTTTGGCGGCTATCGGGAGTCGGGTTATGGCCGTGAAGGCGGTCGCGAGGGCATTTACGAATATCTGAAGCCGCGTGCCTGGCTTAAGCTCGGTGACCGTCCTGCGCGGGCTGCGGTGACAGGTTCGCCTGAAGCACCGTCGAGCGTGACTGGGACGAATGTGACGCCAATCGATCGCACAGCGAAGCTCTTTATCGGCGGTAAGCAGGTGCGCCCCGACGGCGGTTATTCGCTGCCCGTCTATGGTGCAGACGGTGGGCTCGTCGGCGAAGTGAGCGAGGGCAACCGCAAGGACATTCGCAATGCCGTTGAGGCGGCACGCGGTGCAGGGAAGTGGTCGCAGGCAAGTACGCACAATCGCGCCCAGGTTCTGTACTACCTCGCGGAGAACCTCACGGTACGGGCCGATGAGTTTGCGCGGCAACTGGTGGTGCGCACCGGCGTTGCGGAAGCGGCTGCGCACGCGGAAGTGGAGGCCGCCGTGACGCGGCTCTTCACTTACGCCGCGTGGGCCGACAAGTTCGACGGCGCGGTCCACACGCCGCCGTTGCGCGGTGTTGCGCTGGCCATGCACGAGCCGCTCGGGGTGATCGGCATTGCGTGCCCGGATGAAGCGCCGTTGTTGGCCTTCGTCTCGCTGGTAGGACCGGCGCTGGCGATGGGCAACCGCGTGGTGGTGTTGCCGAGCGAGGCATGCCCGCTTACGGCGACAGACCTGTATCAGGTGGTCGAAACCTCGGACGTACCCGGTGGCGTGTTGAACATCGTCACGGGCGAGCGCGCGGCTTTGCTGCCTGCGCTCGCGAAACACGATGACGTCGACGCGCTTTGGTGCTTCGGCAGCGCGGCGGATTCGGCGCTCGTCGAACGCGCATCAGTGGGCAATCTGAAGCGCACTTTTGTTGATCACGGACGCCAGTTCGACTGGTTCGACCGCTCGACCGAAGGTCCGGCCTGGCTGCGTCAGGCTGTGCAAGTGAAGAATATCTGGATACCTTACGGAGACTGACCGTCTGAGGGTGGACGGGCAGCAGGCCGATCGAACATGGAGGAGACACCGTGCTAAAGAATCTGGACCCGCTGTTGAATGCCGATGTGCTGCACGCGCTGCGCGCGATGGGCCATGGCGACGAAGTAGTGATTTGCGACGCGAATTTTCCCGGCGACTCGGTTGCGCGTGCAACGGTGCTGGGCAAGCTGCTGCGTTTTGACGGCGCGGATGCCGCCCGTGCGGTTCGCGCGGTGCTCACCGTGTTGCCGCTGGATACCTTTGTCGAGCATGCGGCGTTTCGCATGGAAGTGGTCGGCGAGCCGAACACGATTCCTGCTGTGCAACGCGAGGCGCAGGCCGAAGTGAATGCCGCCGAAGGGCGTGATCTGCCGTTTGCGTCGATCGAACGTTTCGCGTTTTATGAACGCGCGAAGAAGGCGTATTGCGTGATTGCAACCGGCGAGCGGCGCGGTTACGGCTGCTTTGTGTTCACCAAGGGTGTGTTGCTGGCACCGGACGCCCCGAGCGCCGGGGAGCAGCAAAAATGAGTACGCAGTCCAAACAGAGCGGACGCGTCGTCATTCTCGGCATCTACGTGACCGATCTGACGTTCCGCGCCGAACGCATGCCCTTGATCGGCGAAACCATCGCCGGTTCGGCTTTCGCGATGGGCCCGGGCGGCAAGGGTTCGAACCAGGCCGTTGCCGCGGCGCGGGCCGGCGCGCACGTGGTCTTCTGTACGCGTCTCGGTAACGACGCCTTCGGCGCGATCGCGCGCTCGACGTGGGCCGCGGAAGGCATTACCGCACGAGCCACGACCGTGGACGGCGTCTCGACCGGCGCCGCCCACATCTTCGTCGACGACACCGACGGCAGGAACGCGATCATCGTCGCCTCAGGCGCAGCGGGCACCATGAATGCCGGCGACGTCGATGCGATCGAAGCGGATATCGCCGCGGCACAGGTATTCGTCACGCAACTGGAGCAACCGCTCGCGGCGGCGCGGCGCGGCCTCGAAGTTGCGCGCCGGCACGGTGTTACCACGGTGTTCAATCCCGCGCCCGCGTTGCCGCTCGACGACGATATTTTCCCGCTGTGCGACTACATCACGCCGAACGAAACGGAGGCCACTACCCTGACGGGCGTGCCGATCCAGAACGCCGACGACGCGCGGCGCGCTGCGGACGTACTGCTTGCTAAAGGCGTGGGAACCGTGATCGTGACGCTTGGCGAAGCCGGTGCGCTGCTTCACTCGGCTACGCAATCGGTGCTGGTGCCGGCTTTCCAGTGCGGTCGCGTAGTGGAGACGGCTGGCGCGGGCGATGGTTTCACGGGCGGTTTTGCCGCTGCACTGGCACGCGGTGCAGACCCCGTGGAGGCGATGCGCTTCGGCTGTGCGCTGGCGGGTATCTCCGTGACACGTGCCGGCACGGCGCCGTCGATGCCGACGTTAAGCGAAGTGAATCTGCTATTGAGTCAGTCGGGCCGGCTGGTGTCTGCGCACTGAAGGCGCGCTCGCCGCTCGCTGAGGTCCTGAATGGCATCACAGGCACCTTGGCGACCCGCTGAAGTTTCATGCAGTCTGAAGGAGTTTTTCTTCACCATGAAGTCCTCGTTCGCTATTGGAAAACTGTTTGCCGACCGGCAACTGAATTTCTTGCTGGCCGTCAACGTGCTGGTGGTATTGGTTGCAACCGCGCTGTCGCACGGCCAGTTTGTCGATATCGACAATCTGCAGTCGATGGGTAGCCAGTTGCCCGAACTCGGGCTACTCGCGCTCGGCATCATGCTCTCGATGATCTCCGGCAATGGCGGTATCGATCTGTCCGGCGTCGGCCTGGCGAATCTGTCGGGCATGATCGCCGCGCTGATCGTGCCGAAGCTCGTTAGTGCCGACGCTTCGCCGGTGGCCTATACGGCGCTGTTCTGTGCGATTGTCGTTGCGATAGGCCTGCTCGGTGGCCTGCTCAATGGCGTCGTGATCGCGAAGCTGCGGCTCACGCCGATTCTCTGCACGCTGGGTACGCAGTTGCTGTTTACCGGCATCGCCGTGGTCTTGAGCAACGGCGCATCGGTACCGGTCGAATACGTCGATCAGCTTTCGGATATCGGCAACGGCACGGCATTCCAGGTGCCGATCTCTTTCATCCTCTTTATCGCCGCAATCGTCGTGCTGGGGTGGCTGCTCAGGCGCAGCCCGTTCGGTCTGCGCCTGTATCTGATGGGCACCAATCCTAAAGCCGCCTTCTATGCGGGGATTCCGCGCGCGCGGATGCTGATCGTGACCTATACGATGTGCGGTGTGCTGGCCTCATTGGCCGGTCTGATCAGCGCAACCCATACGTCGAGCGCCAAATGGGACTACGGCAACTCGTATCTGCTGATCTCGATCCTGATTGCCGTGATGGGCGGTGTGAATCCTGCCGGCGGTCGCGGCCGCATCATCTCGGTGTTCTTCGCCGCCACGGTGCTGCAGTTCCTGGCGAGCCTGTTCAATCTGCTGGGCGTGTCACAGTTCTTCGGCGACTGCGCATGGGGTTTTCTGTTGCTGCTGTCGCTGGCTTTCGCGGGCGGCGAGCGGGTGAGCGCGATTTTCGGTTTCACGCGCTCCGATTCGGCTGCGCGACGTTAGCGCTGACACGTAGACAAGGTTTAGTACACGGCGGACATCGGGGCCCTGGATGTCCGCAACCGTGAAGCAGGGCGACATCGAAAGAAAAAAGGAGACGTGGTATGAAACTGACTCGATTGGGCGCCGCACTTGCAGCAGGCGTTCTCACGGTGGGCGTGGTCGCTGCAGCGCACGCGGCGAACAATGTGACGATCGTTACCGTGGTGAAGGTGACCGGCATCAACTGGTTCAACCGCATGGACGAAGGCGTCAAGGAATTCGGTAAGGACAACCCAGGTGTAACGGCGTATCAGACCGGCCCGGGTCAAGCGGATGCGGCGCAACAACTGAAGATCATCGAAGATCTGATCGCCAAGAAGGTCGACGCGCTGGCAGTCGTCCCGTACGATCCGCCGACGCTCGAACCTGCGCTGAAGAAGGCGATGGACCGCGGCATCAAGGTCGTCACGCATGAGGCCGATAACGAAAAGAACACCATGGTCGACATCGAAGCATTCGACAACACGGCGTATGGTGCGAACCTGAACCAACGGCTCGCCGGCTGCATGCACGACGAAGGTAAATGGGCTGTGCTGGTGGGCTCGCTGGGTAGCCGCTCGCAGGTGCAGTGGGCGGATGGCGGGATCGGCAATGCGAAGGCCAAGTATCCGAAGATGGATCTGGTCGAGCCGAAGCTCGAAACGAATAACGACGCCGAGCGCGCCTATGAAGTCGCGAAGGAAGTGCTGCGCAAGCATCCGGACCTGAAGGGCTTCCAGGGTTCGTCGTCTCTGGACGTGATCGGCATTGGCCGGGCTATTGAAGAGGCGGGGCAGCAGGGCAAGATTTGCGTGTATGGCACGGGTCTGCCGACGGAAGCGGCCAAGTTCCTCGAAAGTGGCGCCATCAATGGCATTTCGTTCTGGGATCCGAAGCTCGCGGGCATTGCGATGAACAAGATCGCGTTGATGCTGATCCATGGCCAGACTGTGCATGACGGCGACAACCTCGGCATTCCGGGCTATACGAAGGTGACTGTGAGCAAGGGTCCGGGCAAGGGCATTATCGTGCGCGGCCAGGGCTGGGTCGACGTCGACAAGTCGAACTACAAGAACTACTCGTTCTAAGTTTGCAGGTCCCTGAGTAACGGTGTGCTCGCTTGCGGGCACACCTCTGAAGGTTGTGATTGGACTATGAATTCAGACGCTGCTTCAGTACCGTTCCTGCAGGTCGTGGGTGTGCACAAGCGCTTTACCGGCGTGCATGCGCTGCGCGGCGTGAGCCTGTCGTTCCAGCGCGGACAGATTTATCACCTGCTCGGCGAAAACGGCTGCGGCAAGAGCACACTGATCAAGATCATCTCCGGCGCGCAGCCGCCCGATGAAGGGGAGCTCATTATCGAAGGCGTGTCGCATTCGCGCCTTTCGGCGCTGGAATCTCTCGCAGCCGGGATCGAGACGGTGTACCAGGATCTTTCACTGCTGCCCAACATGAGCGTCGCCGAAAACGTCGCTCTGACCTCGGAGTTGGCTGAGCACAACGGCCGTCTGACCCGTACCTTCGACCGTCGTGCACTGGCGAAAACCGCGGAGCGCGCACTCGCGGCCGTCGGCCTGCCCAGCGACGCGGATTTCCAGTCAACCCTGGTTGAACTATTGCCGCTCGCGACACGCCAGCTCGTGGCGATCGCGCGCGCCATTGCGAGCGAGGCGAAGTTCGTCATCATGGACGAACCCACCACATCGCTGACGCAGAAAGAAGTCGACAATCTGATTGCAGTACTAGGCAATCTGCGCGCGCAAGGCGTGACGGTGCTGTTCGTGAGTCACAAACTCGACGAATGCTATGCGATTGGCGGCGAGGTGATCGTGCTGCGCGACGGCCAGACCATGGCGCAAGGTCCGATCACGAACTACACCAAGGCCCAGATCAGCGAACTGATGACGGGCCGGCATCTGTCGAGCGAGCGCTATCGCGAAGGAGGCTTCGGCGCCGAGGTGGTGCTCGACGTGAGCGGTCTCACACGCACCGGACAGTTCGCCGATGTATCGTTTGCGCTGCATCGCGGCGAGATTCTCGGCGTCACCGGGCTGCTCGACTCGGGACGCAATGAGCTGGCACGCGCGCTGGCGGGCGTGGCGCCCGCGCAGCATGGCGAGATCGTGCTGGAAGGCAAGCGAATCGTCTTGCATACGCCTTCGGACGCGAAGAATCACCGCATTGGCTATGTGCCGGAAGATCGCCTGAATGAAGGGCTGTTCCTCGACAAATCGATTCGCGACAACGTGATCACCGCGATGATCTCGAGCCTGCGTGACCGCTTCGGCCAGATTGACCGCACCCGTGCGGAAACGTTGGCCGTGGACACCGTCAAGGAGTTGCAGATCGCAACGCCCGACGTCGACAAACCCGTGCAGTCGCTTTCCGGCGGCAACCAGCAACGTGTGCTGATCGGCCGCTGGCTCGCCATCGATCCGCGCGTGCTGATCCTGCACGGTCCGACGGTCGGGGTAGACGTCGGTTCCAAAGACATCATCTACCGGATCATGCAGCGTCTGTCGCAACGCGGCATTGGCATTATTCTGATCAGCGACGACCTGCCCGAACTGCTGCAGAACTGCGACCGCATCCTGATGATGAAGAAGGGGCGCGTCGCGAACGAATACCAGGCCGACCAGTTGAAAGAAGCTGACCTGTATCACGCGCTGCTGTCGGAAGCCGCATAGAGTAAGCTGAAAGGACGCTACACGCATGAATCCGCGCATCAACCAGACCATGACTACGCCAACTGTCATCGACGTCGCACCGGAGGTCAAGCCGCTCAGCGTGCGAGCCAGGCTCGTGCGTCACCCCGAGTGGTTTACCTTTGGGCTGATCGTCGTGATGTGCCTGATTGTCGGCGCGATCAATCCACGCTTCTTTCAACTTGCGACGCTGTTCGACATGCTGCATTCGGCGACCACCGTGTCGCTGTTTGCGCTCGGCACGCTGGTCGTGCTGGCTTCGGGCGGCATCGACGTGTCGTTTACCGCAATCGGCGCGCTAACCATGTATGCGATCACGAAGGCCGTGTTCGCATGGTGGCCTGACGAGCCGTTCGCGTTGATCCTGATCACCGGCGCGCTCGGCGGCATTGTGCTCGGTCTGATCAACGGCGTGCTGGTGCACCGGCTGAAAGCGCCTTCGTTGATCGTCACGATCGGCACGCAATATCTGTATCGCGGCATCCTGCTGACCTTCGTCGGCACGACGTTCTTCATGAACATTCCGCACAGCATGGATCGCTTCGGTCGCATCCCGCTGTTCTTTTATCAGACCGCCGATGGCTTGCGGGCCGTGTTGCCGGTCTCGGTGCTGGCGCTGGTAGCGGCGTCGGTGCTGACATGGTGGCTGCTGAACCGGACGATGATGGGGCGCGGCGTGTACGCCATGGGCGGCAGCCTCGCGATTGCCGAGCGCCTCGGCT
>JBEKNG010000136.1:0-10263 GCA_049523075.1 Paraburkholderia sp. | reverse complement strand
GGGTGGCTACGATGGTCGGTCATTCGCTACGAGCGCAGCCTGGCGCGCGTCCTCTTCGATGACTGCTCCCGTCCTGACCGTTGCCGCCGTTTCCAAACGCTTTGGCCCGACCGTTGCGCTCGATCGTGTCGATCTGTCGATCCGTGCCGGAGAGGTTGTCGCGCTGATGGGCGCGAACGGCGCGGGCAAGTCGACCCTCGTGAAGATTCTCAGCGGCGTCTATCGTCCCGATGCCGGGGATCTTTTGCTGTGCAGACAACCGTTCCGCCCGGCTTCACCACACGACGCCAAACAGTTGGGCATTGCGACCGTTCATCAATCGATTGCGGATGCGGTGGTGCCGACGCTCTCGATTGCGGACAACCTCCTGCTCGACCGCTTGTGCGATCCGGCTTCTCCGTGGCGTGTGCCGCCCGCAGTGCGTCGACACGCTGCCGCGCCGCTGGCTGCGCGCGTGGGTCTCAATGTCGATCTGGCCGCGCCGCTTGCGTCGCTGTCGCTCGCCGCGCAGCAACTCGTGACGCTGGCGCGTGCGCTAGCGACGCGGCCCGCACTGCTGATTCTCGACGAACCCACCGCCAGTTTGTCCGCACCCGAGGCTGAACGTCTTTTCGGGCTGATCGACCGGCTGCGCGCCGAAGGTGTCGCTATCTTGCTCGTGTCGCACCGGCTCGGCGATCTGCGCCGGGTTGCCGAGCGCGTGACGATTGTGCGCGACGGCCGCATCGTCGCCGATTTGCCTGCCCCGATTGATTTCGATGCCGCCGTCGAAACGATGATTGGGCGCCCGCTACGCAGTCAGGCTGCAGCGAATGTAGCGACGGTAGCGACGGCCGCAGCGGCGACCCCAGCCGTGCCGTTCTTCAGCGTGCGCGATCTGCAGTTGACGCCCTCCAGCATCCCATTCGACCTCGACGTGCAGCGCGGTGAAATCGTTGCCATTGCCGGCCCGGTGGGCGGTGGCAAGTCGCGTTTCGCACGGGCAATTTTTGGCGCCGGCCGTGCCACATCTGGAGTGATGACGCTCGATGGCCAGCCCTGGCGACCGCGCTCGCCCGCGGACGCAATCCGCGCCGGCGTCTTCCTTGCAGGTGAGGACCGTTGGCGAACGTCGTTGTTTCCGGACAGTGTGCCGTTCGCTTCGATTGCCGGCACGCTCAGTTTTCCGTTCCTGGCACGCTGGTTCAAGTACGGCGGACTCAGGCGTGCGCGCGAGCGGCGTGCCGCGCTTGACGCGATCGAACGCTTCGGGATTCGCTGCACCGGACCGGACGATCGTCTCAACAGCCTGTCAGGCGGCAATCAGCAGAAAGTCGTGCTGGCACGCTGGCATACGCAGCCCGCACGCTTACTGTTGCTGGATGAACCGTTTCAGGGTGTCGATGCAGGCGCGCGTGCCGATATCGTCGATACGCTGCGGCGTCATGCCCAGGAACGCGCCACCCTCGTTTTCGTCAGCGATCTTGAAGAGGCGTTCGAGATTGCCGACCGTGTCGTCCGTTTCGACCGCGCGACGCTCGATCGTGTTTCCCAGTCCAATTTCACTTCTCACGCTCGCTCATGAAAACCAGTACTTCGATTCCGTCCGAGGGCGTCTCTGAAGCCGACCCGGCCAAGCGCGACCCGGTCAACCATGAACCCGCTGTCCGACCTGGAAGGTTGCAGGGACTGCGCGGTCATCTCGAACGGGCCGGCATGCTGCTCGTGCTCGCGTTGCTCGTCATCGTATTTGCCGTCAACCAGCCGGCGTTTCTGAATATCGACAACCTCTTCAGCATCCTGCAGGCGGTGTCGATTGTCGCGCTACTCGGCATTGGCGTGACGGTGACGCTTGCCGCCGGTGGCTTCGATCTTTCTGTCGGCAGTGTGGCCGCGTCGGCGCAGATGGCGGCGAGCTACGTGTTGATCGTCTGGCATGGCAATGCCTTCGAAGCGGTGGTGGCATGCCTCGCACTCGGTATCGCAGCGGGCCTCTTCAATGGTTTCCTGATTACCCGGCTGCGAGTTCCGGACCAACTGGCCACGCTCGGCACGCTGTTTCTTCTCGCAGGTCTGCAACTGATTCCGACCGGTGGCCGCTCGCTCGCAACCGGGACGATCTTGCCCGATGGCACCGAAACGACCGGCATCTTTTCCGATGCCTTTCTGGCGCTCGGGCGTTTGCGGCTGTTCGATGTGGTGCCGTTGCCGGTGGTTGTGCTGGCGGTGCTGACCATCGTCGCGTGCATCGTGATGGAAACTACGCGCTGGGGCCGGGTCATCTACGCGATCGGCGGCAACGAAACCGCGGCGCGCCTCGCCGGTGCGCCAACCGCGCGATACAGGATCGCTGCGTATGTTGCGTCGGGTGCGATTGCCTCGCTGGGCGGGGTGCTGATTGCTGCGCGTGTGGGACGTGGCGACGTCAGCGCAGGGCATTCGATGCTGCTCGACGCGGTGGCGGCTGCGCTGGTCGGCTATGCGGTCTGGGGCGCCAAGCGGCCTAACGTGTTCGGCACAGTCGTCGGCGCGGTGTTCGTCGGCGTCTTGCTCAATGGCTTGACGATGCTGAACGCGCCGTACTACATGCAGGATTTCATCAAGGGCGTGCTGCTGGTGGGCGCGTTGGCTTTCACGTTTAGCGTGGGGCGAGGCACCGAAAATCAGGCATAGCGGCCACGCCGTTGCGCAAAACTGACGGCCAGCACGGCGAAGATCAGGGCGCCGGTTGCAACCTGCTGCCAATAGAAATTCCAGCCGATCAGCAACAGGCCGTTCGCGACGAGGCTCAGCAGCAGCACACCAAGCAGTGTGCCGACGACGCCAGGACGGCGCGTCGGTGACAGCGTCGTGCCGATGAAGGTCGCACCAATCGCATTGAGTAGATAACCGTTGCCGGCCTGCGGTACGTAGGCTTTGACGGTCGACGACAGCAGCAAGCCGACGACACCATAAATCAGCGCACTGGCGATAAACGTCGCCGCCGTGATGGCCGCAACTGGCAAACCTGAATAACGCGCTACACCGGGTTGCGCACCGAGCGCCGTAAGCTGCCTGCCTAAAGTGGAATGCGCGAGCGTGACATGTACCACGAGAGCTAGAACGGCGACGATCCATAACGGCACCGGCAGACCGGCGAACGTGCCGTGCGCCAGTTCACTAAAAAGCGGTGGCAACGCGATATTCAGCAGATACACTGGTTGACCGCCGTCGGTGGCGAGTTGCTGGACCGTCTGGCCGATGAAGAGTGTGCCCAGCGTGGCAAGAAACGGTGCGATACCGAACCAACCGGTCAGCACGCCATTGAATGCACCGACGAGCAACGCCGCCGCAAGACCGCCGAGGGCCGCGGGCACTACGCCGACATGTTGCGCGCTCAACAGGACGAACGCGAGACTGGCTACGTCGATGGAGACGCCGAGCGATAGATCGATGGCACCCAGCGCGAGCGCGAGCGTCATGCCAAGCGAAGCGATCGCCAGTAACGCGAAATTGTTTAGCAGTACGTCAGCAAGATTGTCTACCCGTGCGAACCCGGGCGCGAACAGCGCAAAGAACGCAATCACCGCAATCAATGCACCGACCAGCGCGAAGCGCTGCAAGCGGCCTATCTGGTCAATCATGAGCGTGATTCCCGGCATGGCGGCGCGCGAGCGCGGTAGTGGCGACGACGAACAGGATCAATGCACCCTCTACACCGTTTACCCAATAGCTCGACACGTTATCGAGCTGAAAACCGTTGCTGATGACGCCGATGAAGAGGATAGCGAGCAATGTGCCTGGGATCGTTGGCACAAGCCGCCGCGAAAATACGACGCCGAGCAGCGCGGCGGCGACGGTGGCAAGCAGATTTTCGCCCGCACCCGGCGAACTGCCGCTGAGTAGCGCGGTAGAGGCCAACGCCGCTAGCGCTGCGGCAATCCCGCTCAATACGTAGCTTGCGGCGATGTAGCGGTTCGTCCGGATGCCGGCGGCCTGGGCCGCATCCCGATGGGCGCCGGTGGCGCGCAGCCGCAGCCCGAATGGTGTGTAGTGAACCAGCGCGGTGAACAGCGCGGCGACGATGAGCAGCGCGTATGAAAGATGCGGCACGCCGAACGCGCCGTTGTCGAGCAGAAAGCTGAGCAGGACACCGCTCGCAGGCACGGACGTGTTCTGCGTCAGCACCAGTTCGAACCCTGCGCACAGATTCATCGTGGTCAGTGTGGCAAGCAGTGGAAAGATGCGCAGCGCGATGACGGCAAACGCATTGAGCGCGCCGACCGCAGCGCCTGCTACCAGTGTCAATAGCAGGGCGGTGCCCGGTGCTGCGCCATCGTGTTGCGCTACGGCATAAACTGCCGCACACAATCCAAGATTGGCCGCAACCGAAAGATCGAGGCCTCCTCTAAGCGGATCCGCGCCACCGCCGATGAGTACAAACGTTAAGCCGAAGCCGAGAATCCCGACGACCACGGACTGCTGCAAGACGTTGGCAAGATTCGCGACCGTGAAAAACAGCGGCGAGCTCACCGCGAAGCCGATAAACACCACCGCGAACGCGAGCGCCGCGCCGCTTCTCAGCCACCATTGCGCGCCGAAGAGCCGCTCGGGCAGCTCGAATTTTCCGCTACGCGGGGCGGCATCCAGTACTTTGCTCACGCTGCGATCTCCTGTTGCGCTGTCTCACCTTGCGCACTGCGCGCGCCGGTGGCCCATGCGAGCACGTCCTGGCTGTCTGCTTCACGTGAGACGAGTTCGCGCACGACGCGCCCACGCGCCATCACAAGCACGTGGTCGGTGACGCCGAGCAGTTCTATCAGGTCGCTGGAGAACAGCAGGACGCCCGCGCCGTCGCGGGCGAGCCGGCCGAGCAGACGATAGATCTCGGTTTTGGCGCCTACATCGACGCCAACCGTTGGCTCATCAAGCAGATAGAGCAAGGACGTGCGGCTCAACCACTTGGCGAGAGCCACCTTCTGCTGGTTGCCGCCAGAGAGATGCCGCACGGGCGTTTCCGTGCTGGACGTGCGCACCGCCAGTTCTTCGATCAGACGTTGCACGGTATTGGTTTCGCCGCGCTGCGCCAGCAGGCCAAAGCGGCTGAAACGGGCAAGGCTGGCGAGGGTGATGTTCTCGCGCACGGATAACGCCGGAGCAACACCGTGCGTGCGCCGGTCCTCAGGCACGAAAGCGATGTGCTGGCGTACGGCATCCTGTGGACGACGTAGGCGTACTGCCTTGCCGTCGATTTCGGTTTCGCCCTGCACGCCGCGTTCGAGGCCGAACAGGCTGCGCACTATGGGCTTGCCGCCGGAGCCGAGCAAGCCGGTGATGCCGACGATCTCGCCGCGTCGCACGTCGAACGATACGTCTTCGAAGCGGCCAGGAGCGCTCAGATTGCGCACGGTCAGGACGACGTCTCCGGGCGTGCGCGCCGCCGAAGCCGCAGTCTTTGCTTCCGCCTGCGCACCGATCATCGCCGTAACGAGGGCTTCGATCGGCGTCGTGCGCGCGTCGACGTGAGCGACGTCTACACCGTCGCGCAGCACCGTGACGCCATCGCAGATTGCCGCGATCTCGTTCAGATAGTGCGACACGTACAGGATCGTCAGGCCGCGTTGCCGCAGACGGTCGATGGTCTGCAGCAGGCGGTCCACTTCACGACTGACGAGCGCGGCCGTAGGTTCGTCAAATACGACAATGCGGGGCTCGCGGATCAGCGCGCGGGTGATCTGCACGATCTGCTGTTCCGCGACGCTCAGATCGCCGATGAGCCGGTTCGGCGCGATATCGACCCCAAAGTGGGTGTTTAACGCATCGCGAGCGTCGCGCTGCATGCGTCGCACGTGAAGCAGGCGGAAGCCGCCTGCCACTCCTGGGCCGACGGTTCTTTCGTCGCCGAGCCAGAGCGCTTCGGCCACCGTGAAGGTCGGCGGCAGCAAACGTTCCTGGTGAATGAACCCAATCCCCGAAGCACGGCCGTGAGCCGATGCTGCGTGTGCCTGCGCGACACCGTCGACGGCGATCGTGCCTGAATCAGCAGTGTGAATGCCGGCGAGAATCTTGATCAGCGTGGACTTGCCCGCGCCGTTTTGCCCGATCAGACCGTGGACGGTGCCGCGTGGCACCTTCAGCGAAACATCGCGCAGCGCAGGCACGCCATCGAAATGTTTGACGACGTCACGCAGCTCGAGCGCGGCGGGGTGGGCGTCGGTGGTCATTTTGCGCTGAGCTGGCCGAGGGTCTGCTGGACCGTGCCGGCATTGTCCTTGGTGACCAGAATCGACGGCACATAGGTATACGGCGCCAGCGTGTGATCACCGGCGAGGTAACGTGCGACGTTATCGACCGCGGTTTTGCCGATCAATGCGGGCTGCTGCGCGACCACGGCCGCAGCACTCGATTTGGGATCCTTTACAAGTGTGACGACGTCCGGGCTGCCGTCGACTGCGTAGGTCCTGATTTCGTCACGGTGCGCAGCGTCCACGGCCTGGGTGGCGCCGACCTGTGGCACGTCCCATGCAGACCAGATCGCGGCAACCTGTCCTTTCGGGTACTTCTGGAGCAACTGGCTAACCTGCGCATACGCGCTCTGCACCGTGTTCGGAATCACGTCGCGTAGCTCGGGCTGGATGATATGCACTTTTGGGTAGTACTTGAGCACCGCCTTGAGCTGGTCGTAGCGGATCGCGCACACCGGCACGCCGTAGAAGCCGTTGAAGACAAGTATGTTGCCTTCGCCGTGGATATCATTGACGAGCTTCAGCGCGAGCTGCTCGCCGATGAAGAAATTGTCCGATGTTGTGTCGTTAATGCTCGATGGCGAAGCCGTATCGATCGTAAACAAGGGGATGTTAGCCTGGCGGATTTTCTGCAACCACGGATCAAGCACCGTTGCAGTACCCAATTGCTCGACGATGGCATCCGGCTTCTGCGCGATTAGCGTCTGGATTTGTGCGATCTGGCGGTTGTCGTTGCGACCCGCATCGAGTGCGATGGGCGTGCCGCCGAGGCGCTTCACTTCGTCGACCGCACCTTGGTAAGCCTTCAGATCCCAGTAGTGATCGGTACCTGCTGCGGTAATACCGATGCGTTTGCCTTTGAGCGACGGCACGGAAGCCGCGTTGTCGCTGCTGGCTGCGTCAGCCGCAGGTGTCGCGCCCTGGGCGTGAGCTTGAGTGACAATACCGCCGGCCAAGCTGAATACGGTCGCGGCCAGCAACGAAGAGAGAGTAGTGTGCAAGCGTGTCATGGTGTCCGAATCAAAGAGGCAGGGAGGTCCATCCTGCGACGACTCTAATCAACATTCCGCTGCCCATGAAACCATCAAATCACACTATGGTTATCAGGTGCCAGGTGATGTGCTTATGTCCGATTTAACGGAAGTTTGTTTGCTATCCGAAGGAATATCTATTTCTCAATCGTTCAGTTTGCGCGCGTCGTACCCGCTGATAGATTGTGTGAACAGTCACTCAAGCGGAGATTCGTATGGCCGAGCTTTACGAAGCGACCTCATCGCATACAGGCGACGCAGGCCAGCATGCGGTGCGCGTCATCGAGGACGAGGCCCAGGCCATCGCCGTGGCGCATGAGTTGGCAGTTCGTCTGGCGCAAGGCGCGCCGGAGCGCGACCGCGAGCGGCGTTTGCCGCATGAAGAGATCGAATGGTTCTCGCAGTCCGGGCTATGGGCGATTACCG
This sequence comes from Paraburkholderia sp., assembly GCA_049523075.1. Lineage (GTDB taxonomy): Bacteria > Pseudomonadota > Gammaproteobacteria > Burkholderiales > Burkholderiaceae > Paraburkholderia. The sequence goes on along the minus strand of JBEKNG010000136.1, from coordinate 2,603 downwards.
TGCCGAAGGTCTACGGCGGCGCCGGTGTCTCCTTCGTCACGCTCACTGAAGTGGTCAAGACCATCGCGGCCGCCGATCCGTCGTTAGGGCAGTTGCCGCAAAATCACTTCGGCCTCGTCGATGTGATTTCGCTAACTGGGACGGAGGAGCAGAAGCGCTACTTCTTTGCCCAGATATTAAGTGGCAAGCGCTTCGGCAATGGTTTCTCCGAGAAAGGCACGAAGCATGTACTCGACCTGAGGACGCGCGTGCGGCGCGACGGCGACGACTATGTGGTCGACGGCACCAAGTTTTATTCGACCGGTGCACTGTTTGCCCATTTTGTGCCGGTGCTGGGACTCGACGACGATCGCAAAGGCTGGCTCGCCTATATACCGAAGGGCACGCCAGGTCTGAATGTGATCGACGACTGGTCGGGTTTCGGTCAGCGGACCACGGCAAGCGGCACCGTGGTGCTCGAAGGGGTGCGCGTGCCGGCGTCGCATGTATTCCCTGCGCATCGTGTCTCCGATTTCCCCACGCTGAACGGTCCGATCTCGCAGATTATCCAGGCGGCAATCGACGCCGGGATCGCACAGGCAGCGGTGGTCGATACGCTGACGTTTGTGCGCACGCGGTCGCGGCCGTGGATCGACAGCAACGTCGAGCGCGCGAGCGACGATCCATTGACGGTGCGCGAGGTCGGTCACCTGCATATTCAGCTGCACGCGGCGGAGGCTTTGCTGGAGCGGGCCGCACGCACGCTCGATGTGATCGCCGCCAAGGGCAAAACGACCGAGGACGATGTTGCCCTGGCGTCTGTGGCAGTAGGCGAAGCGAAAGTGCTAACCACCGAAATTGCCTTGCTAGCGAGCGAGAAACTCTTTGAACTGGCGGGCACTCAGGCGACGCTGGGCGAGCATAACCTCGACCGGCACTGGCGCAATGCCCGCACGCATACGTTGCACGATCCGGTGCGCTGGAAATATCACCTTGTCGGCAACTACTATCTGAACGGCGTTAAACCAGCTCGTCATCCGTGGAATTGACGCTATGAGCGCTTTGGCAGAATCCGCGGCGCCCTTTGCACCTCACGCCCCGCAGGCAGCGCGTATCGCGAACGATCAGCAGGCGCTCGGCGTTGCGCATGCAGTGGCGCGCTCGCTCGCGGAAGGAGCCTCAGAGCGCGACCGCGAACGTCGCCTGCCCTATGCCGAGATCGGAATCTATTCGGCGAGCGGACTGTGGGGCATTGCTGTGCCGCGCGAGTTTGGTGGGGCCGACGTTTCGTACGCCACGCTTGCAGAAGTGACCGCAATCATCTCTGAAGCGGATCCTGCGATCGGGCAGATTCCGCAGAATCACTACTACATGCTCGACGTGCTGCGCGTCAACGGTACGCGCGAGCAGCAGGCGTTCTATTTCGAACGCGCCCTGGCGGGTGAACGGTTTGGCAACGCGCTTTCCGAGCGCGGCACGAAAACGGTAGCCGACTACCGGACCACACTCACACCGGATGGCGACGGTTTTCGCATCAACGGCACCAAGTTCTACTCAACCGGCGCCCTGTTTGCACAATGGATTCCGATTGTCGCCAAGGCGGCTGACAACACCTTGTATGTGGCCTTCGCCAATGCGCAGACACCCGGCTTGTCTGTGGTGGACGACTGGTCCGGGTTCGGACAACGTACTACCGGCAGCGGCACGACCACGCTCGATAACATCTACGTTGAGGCGTCCGCCGTCGTCCCGTACAGCACGGCGTTCGATGCGCGACCCACGACGGTCGGGCCGATCGGCCAACTGATTCATGCCGCTGTCGATCTCGGGATCGCACGCGCAGCCGTTGCCGATGCGCGACGCTTCGTGCGCGAACGTTCACGTCCGTGGATCGACAGCGGCGTCGAGCGGGCCAGCGACGATCCGTTGACGCTCGAATTGTTCGGCAAGCTCGCGTTGCAATTGCACGCGGCCGAGGCGCTTGTCGAACGTGCGGGCCGCCGCGTGGATGCGGCAGTCACAGAGTCGACAGCACAGACCGTCGCGACGGCCTCGATTGCCGTGGCCGAGGCGCGTGCGGCGACCACGGAGATCGCGTTGCAAGCCTCGACGCGCCTGATCGAGTTGGCCGGTACCCAAGCCACGCTTGTCGAACACAACCTCGATCGCCACTGGCGCAACGCACGTACCCATACGCTGCACGATCCAGTGCGCTGGAAATACATCGCGGTTGGCAACTACTACCTGAACGACGTGCTGCCGCCGCGTCACGGCGCGCTGTAACGCGCTCGTGTTGGACTTTATCCGTATTACCTAACTGGATCCGATTATGGCCAGACAGATCCGTCTAAACGCGTTTGATATGAACTGCGTTGGACACCAGTCGCCAGGGTTGTGGGCGCATCCGCGCGACAACTCCTGGCGCTACAAGCACCTCGATTACTGGACCGACCTTGCGAAACTGCTCGAGCGCGGGAAGTTTGACGGCCTGTTCATCGCCGATGTGCTCGGCATCTATGACGTCTTCAAGGGAAACGGCGAAGCCGCGATTCGCCAGGCCGCGCAGGTGCCGGTCAACGATCCGATCCTGCTTGTCTCGGCGATGGCCAACGTGACCGAGCATC
>JBEKNG010000135.1:0-10286 GCA_049523075.1 Paraburkholderia sp. | reverse complement strand
CGCGTGAGCACTGCCACCGACCTCGCCATCCTTGAACTGCCATACAAAGCGCCATTCGACTGGCCACGCATCCTGCGCTTCTTCGCCGGGCGCGCCACGCCCGGCGTCGAAGCGGTCGAGGATGGCACGTACCGCCGCGCCATCGACTGGGCCGGCGACAGCGGCACGTTGACGGTCCGGCCGCACCCGCGCAAACGCTGCATCGTCGCCACCATCGAAGGCCCCGCCGGCCGCCACGCCGAGGCGCTCGCCGCGCCGATCGCGCGGATGTTCGACCTGCACGCCGATCCGAAGGCCATCGGCGCGCATTTCGCCACCGATCCCTGGCTGGCTCCGTTGATCGAAGCCGCGCCGGGCCTGCGCGTGCCGGGGGCCTGGTCGGCCTTCGAACTGGTGGTGCGGGCGATTGTCGGCCAGCAGGTTAGCGTGAAAGCGGCCACCACGATCATCGGCCGGCTGGTGCAGCGAGCCGGCCAACGCATCGAGGACCACCCGCACGAGCGCACCGCCTGGCGTTTCCCGACCCCGGCCGCACTCGCCGCCGCGGACATGGCGCAGATCGGCATGCCGGGCAAGCGGGTAGCCGCGCTGCAAGGCATGGCGGCGGCGGTCGCGAGTGGCGCCGTGCCGCTCGACAGCCATGCGGCGGTCGACACCGCAGCCTTGCGCACCGCGCTGCTGGCTTTGCCCGGCATCGGGCCGTGGACCGTCGAATACGTGGCAATGCGCGCATGGCGCGACGCCGACGCCTGGCCCGCATGGGACCTGGTACTCATGCAGTCAATCGTCGCCCGCGACCCAACACTGTTGCGGCCGACCCAACAGCGGGCGCGGACCGATGCGTGGCGTCCGTGGCGTGCCTATGCGGCCATGCACTTGTGGAACGAAGTAGCGGACCGCGCCGGAGCGGCACGCGGCGGTTAACGCAAACGCGCAAGTGGGGCGGGCGCGGATCGCGCCTGAGGCGCTTGCGGCGTAGAGTAGGCGTGGCCTGCGCCAGCCCGAAGCGGCGCGATAAAAACCGCCTGGGAGGCGGCCGAGGCGGCCTCAAGCAGGGGTCGTGGCTAGATGTTAAAGTGCCCGCTACTGAAAATTCCGCCGGATGTCGTCGACCGCACATAGCTTCAATTGCGCGGCACATGGCGGCCGACAACATCCGACTCGCATCAATGCCAAACACAACACCTTCTCGCACGACCGACCTGCTTTCGCACCGCCTCTCCGTGCTCACCTCGGGTCCGCAGCCCGACGCGCTCGTGACTGGCTTGCGCGGCATCGAAAGGGAAAGCCTGCGCGTCACGCCCGACGGCCAACTCGCGATGACGCCGCATCCGCGCGCGCTGGGCTCAGCGCTCACGCATCCGTCGCTGACCACCGACTACTCGGAGGCGCTGATCGAACTGATCACGCCGGCAGAACACGACGCCGCGATCACGCTCGACAAGCTCGATGAGCTGCATCGTTTCGTCTATCCGAGACTCGGCGGCGAGATCCTGTGGAACACCTCCATGCCGGGCCTGTTGCCCGACACCGACGACGGTATCCCGATCGCGCAATACGGCTCGTCGAACATCGGCAAGCTGAAGTACGTGTACCGCGTGGGACTCGCGCTACGTTACGGTCGCACGATGCAAACCATCGCCGGCATCCACTACAACTATTCGCTGAACGAAGAAGTGTGGCGCCTGCTGCATGCGGACCAGCAATCCACGGTGAGCGCGGTGGATTTCCAGTCCGAGCGCTATCTGGCGCTGATCCGCAATTTCCGCCGCACCAACTGGTTGCTGATGTACCTGTTCGGCGCATCGCCGGCGCTGGATCGCCGCTTCCTGCGCGGTCGTCAACATACGCTGGAGACGTTCGACGCCGACACGCTGTATCGTCCCTATGCGACCAGCTTGCGGATGAGCGATCTCGGCTATTCGAACACCACCGGGCAGGCGGCGCTGCACGCGGATTACGACACGCTGCATGGCTACCTCGATGGGTTGGCCAAAGCGGTCAGTCAGCCCTATCCTCCGTACGAGAAAATCGGCACGCAACGCGACGGCGAGTGGGTGCAGATCAACACCAACGTGCTGCAGATCGAAAATGAGTTCTACTCGACGATCCGCCCCAAACGCATCACTTATCCGGGCGAGCGTCCACTGCATGCGCTCGCCGCACGCGGCGTGCAATACGTCGAAGTGCGCTGCATGGATATCGATCCGTTCGAGCCGACCGGCATCGCGTTGGAAACCGCGCGCTTTCTCGATGCGTACCTGCTGGTCTGCGCGCTCGAAGAAAGCCCATTGCTGCCGCCGGACGCTTACGGCGAGGCCAATCAGAACTTCGGGCGCGTCACCCAGGAAGGGCGCAAACCCGGCCTCGAACTCACGCGTAGTGGCCAGCCGATTGCCATGCGCGAGTGGGCCGACGAACTGCTCGCGAAGATAGAGGTTGCCGCCAAGGCGCTCGACGCACTGCGCGGCGAAGACGCGCATGTACGCTCGCTCGCCGCACAACGTGCCAAGCTTGCCGACCCGTCACTGACGCCTTCCGCACGCGTGCTGCAGACCATGCGCGACAAGCAACAAAGTTTCCTGGCGTTCGGCCTCGAACAAAGCGAAGCGCACGCCGCGTATTTCCGCGCGCGGCCGCTCGACGCTGCCACGGCACAAGCGTTCACGGATCTCGCCACCCAATCGCTCGAACAGCAGGCGAAACTCGAGCGCGAAGAAGTCGGTTCGTTCGACGCCTTCGTGGCCGCTTATCGCGCTTATACGTTGAATCGCTTTAGTGTCTAGACGGCGCACAGTTGATGTGAGCGCCGTGGCGAAAGTCACCTGGTAGAGAAGGGCGGCCTCGGTGGGTCGCCCTTTTGCTTGTAGCGGCGCTTCTGCGAAAAGAGCCGGTAGCGGGCGCTTCTGCAAAAAGAGCCGGTAACGGCTACGTATCTCTCTGAGGTGAGGTCTGTTGTTTCGGCAAGAAGTGCCCGTCGTCGGGCTTTCGGCGAGGCGTATGAAACACCTTCCGATTGCGGCGGTCCAACCCTTAACTGAATGGCCCTCCGCGCGCCGCTTGCGCGTGTCCGGTCGCGTTTCCACGCAGGGAGGAAGCAAGGCGATGAACAAAGCTCTGTTGGCAACATTGTGTGTGCTGGCTGCGGGTTGCTCGACGCGCGGTCAGGTGAATCCCGACGTCATGCAGGTCGCCACCACGCCGCTGACGTGTTCGAATGCAGCCGAATGCAATGTCTGGTGGCAACGCGCCCAGACCTGGGTCGCAAACAATTCGACCTACAAGATCGAGGCCACCACCGATTCGCTGATCCAGACCGCTGGGCCGCTTGGCGGCAAACGCGCGCTGGCGTATCAGATCACCAGGACGCCCAACAACGACGGCACGGCCACCATCGGCTTCGCCGCCCATTGCGACAGCTCACTTGGGTGCAAACCGAATCCATGGGAAGCCGGCGCCGATTTCAAGCAGTTCGTGCGCAGCGGCGTGGCCGGTAGCCCAGCGCCGCAAAGCAACGGTGCGACTGCGCCAGCCACAGCGACACCGTCGTCGCTCGAGGCGGCTCCGGCGCAATCAGTGGGCACGCCTGGTGACGTGCCTGTGAGTCAGTAAGCGAAAGCGCCGCCGTGAGCGGGCGGCCGCTTCCCTCAATGCCCCATCGAAGGCCCCGCGCCCTTGCGCGGTTTCGTGATCCAGACCAGCGCGGCCAGCACGATAAAGCCCGCGCACGAGATCCGGAAGAAATCGTTGGTCGCCATCATGTATGCCTGCTGCGTGACGATCTGGTTCAACTGCGCCGTCAGGCTTTGTCCGGCGAAGCCGAGACCCGTGAGGACGTCGCTATAGGCGGTGGTGTTCGGCGCATAGGTGCTGACCGATTCCGTCAGCACCGCGTGATGGTAAATCGTGTCGTTTTCCCAGTACGTCGTGCTGATCGCGGTGCCGATTGCGCCCGACAAGGTGCGGAAGAAGTTCGACAGACCCGAGGCGCTCGCGAGACGCTCGTCGGACACGCTGGACAGCGTGATGGTAGTCATCGGCACGAAGAAGCACGCCACCCCGATCCCCTGCACGATGCGCGGCCAGATCACGTGATTGAACGGCACGTCGAGCGTGAAAGTCGAGTTCCAGAACGACACGAACGCAAACACGATGAACGCGAAGCTCGCCACCATCCGCAGATTGAGCCGGTGCATGTTGCGGCCGATCATCGGCGAGAGCACCAGCGCGAGCAGTCCGACAGGCGCAGTCGCCAGCCCGGCGAGCCCGGCCGTGTAGCCCATCACCGTCTGCAGCCAGAGCGGGAAGATCACCACTGAGCCGAAGAACGCCATAAAGCCGAACGAGATGATCAGCACGCCAAGTGAAAAGTTGCGGTCCTTGAAGAGCGACAGGTCGATCACCGGCTCCTTCTCGGTCATCTCCCAGACCAGCATGAACGCAATCGAGACCACGGCGATGATCGCCAGCGCGACAATGAACTTCGAGTTGAACCAGTCGCGGTCCTTGCCCAGGTCGAGCATCATCTGCAGGCACGATACGCCGGTCACCAGCAGCGCGAGACCGATGGCGTCGATACGTTGCTTCGTCGTTTTCGTCTCGCGGCCGCGCAACAGGACGAAGGCGCACGCCGCGGAAAACAGGCCGATCGGCACGTTGATGTAAAAGATCCACGGCCACGTGTAGTTGTCGGTGATCCAGCCGCCCATCACCGGCCCGAAGATCGGCGCGACGATCACCGTCATCGCCCATAGGCCAAGTGCAAGGCCGCGCTTTTCGGGCGGATATGAGCGCATCAGGATGGTCTGCGAGAGCGGCACCATCGGCCCGGACACGAGCCCCTGCAGCAGCCGGAATGCAATCAGCGACTCGAAGTTCTGCGCGAAGCCGCAGAGGGCGGACGCGATGGAGAAGAGCAGCACTGACAAAGTGAACAGGCGCACCTCGCCGACCCGGCGCGCGAGCCAGCCGGTCAGCGGCACCGCGATCGCCGAGGCGACCGAATACGACGAGATCACCCAGGTGCCTTGGCTGGTGGCGACACCGAGGCTGCCGGAAATGGTCGGCACGGCGACGTTGGCAATCGATGTATCGAGCACTTCCATGAACGTGCCGAGCGCAAGTCCGACGGTGAGCAAGGCCAGCGTGCCGCCGGCTAGCGGGGCGGGCACAGCGGCGGGTGCGGCAACTGCGGGAGCCGTAGCAGCCATGAGCGAATCTCCTCAACCGGCAGAAACTTGACCCGGCATGCATATCGCGCCACCGGTCGGGATGTCTTACATGTCCCGTCATCTTCTGCCCGGACAGATATTTCTTTATAAATCGACGCGTCGAGGCGCGTCTCGTAGCTACGACTTGCCGCCTTCCGGCGACGGTGCGTCTTCTTCTGCCGCGCGGGCCAGGGGCCCGTAATCCGGCTCGTCACCGAGCCGTTCGCGATCAGGCTTCGCGCTCCCTGGTCACGCTCGCGAAAAAACAACAGAGCGAGCCGACGCAACGCGAAGTATCTTGAAATTTAATTGCATAGTCAATATTATTGCAGGCAACGAGTTACGCGCGATCCGCGCCACCCGAGACCATGTTCTGACCGCGTTGCCGCGCACCCAACCCTGACGGTGCGTAGAGGATTTCCGTCATGCTGTACCTGAAAAACACCCTGGGTGGCCTGAGCCGCTCCCTTCACGATTCCGCAGTGCAAACCTTCCAGGGGCCGTATCGCTGGTTGAAACTGGCGCTGTACGTAGTCATGTTTGTGCTGCCGGGGGGATCGCTCGGGGTGATGTTCTTTGCGTGGCTCGACCACCGCCGCAATGGCCGTGCTGCCAGGGCGGCAGCGGCCGCAGCCGTTGTGCCAGTGGCGCTGCCAGGCAGCGCAGGCGCGGTGAAGTCCACCGCAAAGCCGGTCGCACCCGCTTCGGCACAGGGCGTGGCCACGGCCTGCCAGCCGCGCGCCGAAGCGCCGGCCTGCCGCGCAGCAGTCGGCAAACAGGCCCGGCAAACTACTACGGCCGACCAGCGCTATTAAGGCGAGGGCGCGCCACCTGGTGGCCGCCCGCTCACGTTTCCTCGCGGCGCCGCCTGTCGCTCCACGGCGCGGTGCGCCCCTCCCGCGGGCGCGACCGTCCGGCCGTAACGGCACGTAACCGTCACCGACGCGCGAGTTACACACCCACAACACGCCCTGCATTAACCTTTCAGTTTTCTGCCCCATCGGCATCGCGTGCGCTACCATTCCGGATCGTCGCGACGTCCCGTCTCCCATTGCCATATGGGCGCTCATAGGAGCGGTGACCCGCCGATCTTCCCAGGCCCTCAACAACTCCGTGGGCGCCTCGGAACTTGCCTCGGCCGAATCGACAGGAATCGACAGGAATCCATTGCATGCAGTTTGACCGAAGCTCGCACGCGCGAGCCCTTACACCGCGCGCACTGACCCTCGCTGTAGCCGCAGGGCTCGGTACCTTGCTGGCCGGCTGCGCGGTCGGCCCGGACTATAAGACGCCGACGACTCCGGTGCCGGCCTCCTACAAGGAAGCTGCGCCGGGATGGAAGGTCGCACAGCCAGCCGATCAGCACGACCGGGGCCAGTGGTGGACCATCTACGACGACGCGCAACTCAACGCGCTCGAAGACAAGCTGAACACCTCGAACCAGACCGTCGCGCAATCTGCCGCCGCTTACCGGCAGGCCCGCGCGCTGGTCGGTGAAGCGCGCGCCGCGTACTTCCCGGTGATCAGCGGCTCGGCGGGCATGACCCGTTCGGGCAACGGTGCATCGGCAACCGCGAGCAGCATGTCGGGTGCACGCGCCAACATCAACAACAGCTACAACGTCTCACTCGACGCAAGCTGGGAGCCGGACCTGTGGGGCAAGGTCAGCCGCACGGTCGGCGCCCAGGAGGCGAGCCAGCAGGGTGCTGCCGCCACACTCGCCAACACCCGGCTGTCCGCGCAAGGCACGCTCGCCCAGACTTACTTTTCGCTGCGTTCGCTCGATGCAATGCAGAAGCTGCTCGACGATACGGTGCTCGCCTACGAGAAGTCGCTCAAGCTCACGCAGAACCAGTATGCGCAGGGCGTCGCCGCCCGCTCCGATGTGATTCAGGCGCAGACCCAATTGCAATCGGCGCAGGCCGCCGCCATCGACAACGGCATTGCCCGCGCCCAGGACGAGCACGCAATTGCCGTGCTGGTCGGCGAGCCCGCCTCGACATTCTCGATTCCGCCGTCGCCGCTCACCGCGACGCCGCCCGCCGTGCCGGCGCAGATGCCCTCCGCGCTGCTCGAGCGCCGCCCCGATATCGCGGCGGCCGAGCGCGCCGCCAAGGCGGCGAACGAACAGATCGGCGTCGCCATCGCGGCGTTCTTCCCGTCGCTGACGCTGTCGGTTGGCGGCGGCTATCAGAACTCCATACTGTCGCAATTGCTCACGACGCCGGCGCGCTTCTGGACTCTCGGCCCGCAACTCGCCGGCACGATCTTCGACGGCGGCTTGCGCTCGGCGCAGACCGAGGCGGCCCGCGCCACCTACGATCAGGACGTGGCTGCCTACCGTCAAACGGTGCTGGCGGCGTTTCAGGACGTCGAGGACAACCTGGCGTCGCAACGCATCCTCGAGCAGGAAATCGGCGTGCAGCAACAGGCCGTCGCCTCAGCCCAACAGGCGCTGGATATCGTCACGAACCAGTACAAGTCGGGCACGGTCGCCTACCTTACTGTCTTGACCGCGCAGACTACCGCGTTCACCGCCGAGCAGAAGCTCGCCAGTCTGGCGGGCGAGCGGATGGTGTCGTCCGTGGGTCTGGTGAAGGCGCTCGGCGGCGGCTGGGATGTCTCGCAGATGGCCCGCGAAACCGGCATGGTGCCCGCGCCGGCGCCTGCTGCCTCGGGTACGCCTGCTGCAGCGATTGCGCCGGCCGCGGCCGGCGGGCAAAAAGCCGCGGCCGCCCGCCAGCCGCACGTTCTTCAGAACGACTGAGCATCTCGCTTCCGGCCTGAGCAAGTCAAACGGTAAACAGACAGACGGGGTATGGCCCGAGGCGGTCATGCCCCTTTGACATTGGGTCGTATCGCGCGCCGCGGGTGGCGCTGGCGCCGTCAGTGAACGAAGGTGAGTGCCACCGTGTCCGGTCCGCTCGGCCGTCCAAGCAGATTCAGCAGGCCCGCGAGGTTATCGCGCGCTTCGGGGGCCGCGCTCGCCGTTCCGTTGAACGACGTCGAGCCCGCGCCCAGGACGCCGTGACCGTTCAGCATCAACGGCCCTCTCAGCGTAGAGAGGTCGATCGTCGAGCTGCTGCCTTGCGCCTGAACCACTACCCGGTAAGACCCCAGCGGCTTGACGAGCGAAACCCGCGAACTCGCATCGTTGAACGTAACCGTCAGTTGTCCGAACGCTTCGCTACCGAAGTTGCGCCAGTCGCTCCACGCCAGCCGCACATCGCCTTGCAGATCGAGCGTATTGAACGGCGCACCCAGACCAGTGAGCAACGATGCCGGCACAGCGATCGCGCCCTGCGACAGGATCGCGCCACGCTGGGTCGCGTCGACGGTGATCGGGTCGGGCATCGCTTCGCTTTGCAGCATCGTCATCCGTATGCGGCCGGTGAAGAGCGGCCAGAAGGCGGTATCCCAAACGATGCGGCCCGGCAGCAAGGTCGCCGCACTGGTGTCCGATCCGGCCGCCAGCATCAGCGTGGCCGAACCATGCCACAACGAGCCCGCCGGATCGACGAGATTGACGTGGCCGCCGCTTGCCTTCGCGAACTGCGGCGTGATCCACGCAGCGGGTAACAGCACCAGCAATACGGCACCGCTCGATAACACCGCGACCAGCAGCCACGGCAGGGCAGCGCGCAGGCGCCGCATCCAGAAATTCATGCGAGATCCTGTGACTGCACCGTCATTTAGCGGTCGACGGCTGCAGCGAAGCCGTCAGGTCGACCTGTCCATCGTCTTTGAGCGCGGTCACGTGCGCTTCGGCGACCTGCACCTTGAACTGGCGCCGCACATCGTCGACCCATGTAGTCCACGCGGGGAACGACGCGTTCTTCAACTGGATCTGCACCGCATTGCCGAGCAACTGCACCTGGAGTGGCACGATGCCGTGCTCCGTAAGCGACGCGGTGAGCGCGTCCTTGAGCGCACCGCCCGTGGGCGCCACGCCCTGGGCCGCCGTCGACAGGCGACGCGCCTCCTCGGCCTGCGCGTTCATCTGTGCGAGCTGACGCTGCATGGCCGGCAGCGTGTCACGCAAATGCGCGCGGCCATCCTGCGCCGGGGCCCACAGGATCGACCACGCAATCACCACACCCAATACAGCGCCGCCCCATAGCAGCAGGGTTTTCTCGCGCTCGGAACGGCCCTCCCAGAATCCGGCCCATGCTTGAGCAAGTTCACTTTTCATTGTCCGCTCCTGATGGTCCACTTGCCGGTATTGCTGTCGATCCCGCCACTCAGCCCGTTGACCGACAGACGTTGCGAGAGGCTCGAGTCGACCTTGATCTCGGGCTTGAACGTGACGTCCAGACGCCGGTCGTGATAGTCGAGCGCGGCGATACCGTTGACGGGCACAGGTCCCAGCGAGCGGGCGAGCCCGGATGCCAGCGAGAGGAAGTCGTCCGGCGACAGTTCACCCGCAGCCACGCGCAACTGCTGCATCTGGCGCGACATCTGATCGGGGGCGTCGAGCACGACGGTGGTCTTCGGGAACGTGTTGAGCAGCAACTCCGTCATCTGCGTGTTGATCGCATCGCGCTTGTGGGCGAGCATCATCCACTGCACATTTGCGCCGATGATGGCGACCACCAGTGCGCCCACGGCCAGCAGCGCGGGCAGACGCAGACGCCGCAACGTTGCGCGGTCGAGGCGCCACGGCTGGGTGGCGAACTCGAACTGACACAGATCGAAGCGGCATTCGAGCGCCCGGCGCGCCAGCTGTTCGAACGGCAAAGGTCGCGTGCCCGTCACCTGGGCGGCAAGCTTCGCCTGCGCGCTCGAACCCATGCCGGGCTCGTTGCCCGGCACCTCGGTGAGCAGATAGAGCAAGACCGGTGCGTCGCCCGAGAGTGCTGCGAGGGTTGCGTTCACTGCGGTCGCGGCCACGGCGAGTCCTTCGCCCTGGATGCCGCGCGCAATCGCGAGCTCAACCCGCGTGGTGCTGAGGTCTGGCGCAATCTCGGCGAGCAGGGCGGGAGCGGTGGGCACCACGGTGCCCAGCACGGCCGCAACGACGGGCGAGGGCGGCGCGACCGGCAGGCCAGCCGCGAGCTTCGCCGCCACGGCGGGCTT
>JBEKNG010000134.1:0-10307 GCA_049523075.1 Paraburkholderia sp. | reverse complement strand
GCAGCGTGACGCCGATGCCAGCGAAGCGTACCGCCATCTTCTCGCGGGTGGCGACACTACGTCGGAAGACCTCGGTGACATGACGTATTTCTTCGATCCGTATCCGATTGATGCAGGACGGGTTGCCGAGTTGCAGTACCGCCGCGATCACACACCGCGTGCGCTGCAAAACGCGATCTACTACTACACCGACGCGCAGGCGCTCGACCGTGTGGCAGCGCTGCTGGCAAGCCTCACGCCACAGGAGCGCAAGCAAGCGCTCTTGTCCCCCGGCGTACTCGGGGTGCGGGCGGAATACTATCGGCTGACCGACCAGCCCAGGCGGGCGCTCGATGATCTGAAGCATGCGGTCGATCTGACGGGCGCGACCTCGGACCTGCGTGCGGCCTATATGTGGACCCTGGTCGACTACGGCACCGACGCGGAACTGGACGCCACCTTGAAACGCTGGCGTGGTACAGAAGACAGGAGTGCTGCGTTATGGGAACCGTACGCAGCCGCTGAGATGCGCCTGAGCCGTCCGGTGCTCGCGCTCGACTATCTGCGGCGCGAGTCGGCTTCGTTGTCGCGCGATCCGCTGTGGCTCATGACCTACGCCGATGCCCAGGAAATGGCGGGCCGACCCGACCTTGCCTGGTCGATCCGCCACAAGGTTTGGCAGCAGATGCAGCAGGACGAAGCGGCGTTAGCCAGGCTGCACGGCGCGGCACGTGCCGCACAGCGCGGCCGTTCTGGACAGGATGCTGAAACGCTCGCGGACATCCGCGGCCGACGCGTGACGCTCTCATCGGCTTTCCAGACCGGCGACGACTCGGCCGCCATGCTGAACGATCTGCTCGCCGGCACCCAGTCGTCGGACAGCGTGAAGCTGGCGCGTCGTACGCTGCTTGGCACGGCTAAGGGCCTGCCCGGCGCGGCACCCGATGCCGGCATCGATACCCAGCAGAACAATCGACTGCGCGAAGCAGTCGCAAAGGACGTCGCCATCGCGTGGGCGTTGTCCCACGAGGGTAACGCACTCGCGAAGCGCTGGCTCGCTCAGCAATACGCGGCGCGCCTCGCGCGGCCGGCCGATGCGCGGCTGACGATCGCGCTTGCGGAAAACGATACTGGCGCGATGGAACAACTGCTCGCGCAGGAGCGCTCGCGGCTGCCTCTGGACGATCGCATCGACGCCGAGGTCGCAACCGACCGGCAGGGTCGTGCGGAGCAGCTCGCGTTCAACGGACTCGACGGCGCCCCCGACAACACAGACGTTCACACGCGCCTGACCGAGACCGCGCTCGACTGGCCGCAGTCGCTCGACGCGAGCGTCGTGGACAACGTCGAACATCCACTCGACTACGTCGCGCAGACGCTGGCCGGCAGCCGGAAAATCGCCGATCACTACCTGCTTGGTGTGACGGAAGTGCAGAACTTCCAGCGCTCGACGGATTCGACCCAACTCGTGAACGTCCCGTCCGTCGACCGCTCGCTCAGCTTCTTCCTGCAGCGGCAGACGGTTGACTCCGCGTCCAGCATAACGGTTGGCCGCCGCGATGCACTCGACAGCTTCTATACGCTGCAACTCGCTGCGGAAACGGGTCGCAACTCGGATTTGCAGTTCGGCGTGCGCGCTGGCCGCAATCAGCTGGCGGATGAGGATCAGTTCCTGCAGGTGGGCGGCATGAAGGACAACCTGATCGGCGACTTCACGTGGCGCGCGACCCAGCGCCTCACGATGACAGGCAGCATCGAAGGCGACCGCTTCTACAGCCAGGCGCGCGACTACATTGGTAGCGGGCTGCTGGAAAACGGCGAAATCACCTATCGGATCCGCACGGGCTACCCCGATTACACGTTGCGTCTGGTCGGCGAGCACGGCGGCTATGGTGCGAGCGGCGGTGCCGACAGCCTGATCTCGCGGCTCGAACCGGCGGCACTGCAACCGGCCCTGGCAGGGGACTTCATGCCGGAGAGCTATACGCAGTACGGCCTGTACTTCGGCTTCGGCAACGACCTGCTCGATCAGTACACGCACGCATGGCGGCCGTTCTTCGATATCGGCATCCTGCACAATTCGGTACAGGGCTGGGGACCTGACATCAGCCTGGGGCTCGCGGGTTCGGTGCTCGGCGGCGATCACCTTGTGTTTTATGTTCAGCATCAGAGCGTGTCGCGGCTCGGAACGCCGGTGACGGTGATCGGCGCCCGCTACAACTGGTTTTATTGATCCGGGCGGCGGCGAGGGGCAGGGTTTGCTACCGCGCGTATGTGACGTAGATAACGTAGGCAGAAGCTACGAATTCGGCAAAGAACGGCGATATAACTGAGGAGTGGTTCGATGAGCAAGAAGAAACGAGGGTCCCGTATGGCCGGGTGGTCCGCCGCGCTGGCGGCATGCGCGCTGTTGCTCGGCGCATGCAGCTCGATCCGGCAGACCGGCATGCCGGCTTTGACGTCGCACGATTCGGTCGCGGTGGTGTCGATGGCTAACTTCACCGAGACGCCGGCCGCCGGTGGCAGCGCCGCGGCGATCGCCGCCAACGTGCTGCGCGCGAACGGCTTCGCGGACGTACGCCTGGCACCAGTCGACGGCGCGAATACCGCCATGTTCGACACCGCGCAGCGCGACACCGGCGAGAAGCAGCTCGGATGGGCGCGCGAGCAGCACATCAAGTACGTGCTGAGCGGCGCGGTCGAAGAGTGGCGCTACAAGGTCGGCGTCGACGGTGAGCCGGTGGCTGGCCTCACGTTCGAACTGATCGATGTCGCGTCGGGCCAGGTCGTGTGGAGTGCTACCGGTACGCGCAGCGGCTGGAGCCGCTCCAGCCTGTCGAGTGTCGCCACCACGCTGATCGGTGGCCTGCTTGCACCGCTCTACGCCCGTTCGTGAGCGGCGACGCGCCGTCATCTGCAATCCGCTCCGTCATGAGGAACAGGCCGTGAATACCGCTACCGCGCAAACCGGCGCCGCCGCGTCGAAACCACGCCAATCGAATCCGTTCGGCAATCTCGGCGCCGTGCGGCGCCTGGTGGCGCCCGCTGCGACCAGCCCCTTCGCTATCGTCGAAACGGTCGTCTTCATGCTCGTCGTGCTCGGGCTGTGCTGGGCGCTCGACCGTTCGGATCCGTTGCTGTTGAATTCGGGTTTTCCGTGGCTTTGGTTCGCGCCGTTCATTATCGGACTGCGTTATGGCACGCTGCTCGGTCTGCTTGCGAGCGCGATGATGGTGGGCGCGTGGTATCTGCCCGGCGCAAGCCACGGCCAGGCGTGGCCACTGATGTTCTTCACCGGCGGCCTGCTGCAGACCATCGTCGCGGGTCACTTCGGCGACACCTGGGGCAATCGCGCCGCCCGGGCTTCGACCATCAACCACTATCTGAACGACCGCCTCGTGGCGATCACCAACAGCCACTATCTGATGCGCCTGTCACATGAGCGGTTGGAGAAGGATCTGCTGTCCCGCCCGACCACGCTGCGCGATTCGATTACCGAGTTGCGGCGCCTGTCGGTGCTGGGAGAGAGCCTAAGCCAGGACACCCACGAAACGCAGGGGACAGGGGCGGCCCACGCACCCGCTGCCGCGCTTCAGCCTTCGGCGTCCGCCGACACGGCAGTGCACGCCACCCGGCCATCCGCACCATTGCGCGCCTTGCCGGGCGCGCATGGCCTGCTCGAATTCGTCGCCCAGGTATGCCAGATCGAGGTTGGAGCGCTGTTCCCGGTGCGCAACGGCCAGCTCGGCGCCGAGGCGTCCGCACGCGTGGGCGATGAGTTCGCGCTCGTGCCAGACGACAAACTGGTTACCCACGCCATCAGCACGATGAGCGTCGCGCACCTGAAGAGCGAAGACATTCCCGCGGCCCAGTCGGAATACCTGGTGTGCGCGCCGCTGGTGAGCGCCGACGGCCAGTTGCTGGCGTTGCTGGTGATCAAGCGGATGCCGTTCCTGTCGCTGAACTTCGACAACCTGCAACTGCTGCTGGTGCTGCTCGGCTATTACGCGGACGGCGTGGAGCACGCGAGCCTCGTGCAGGGCATCCTCGCCGCCGTGCCTGGCTGTCCGTACGACTTCGCGCTCGACCTCGGACGTCTAACCCGTCTGCAGCGCGAAGCCGGCATCGCCTCGTCGATGGTGGCGCTCGCGTTCCCGCGCGACGAGGCGGGCGACTCGCTATTCGAACATGTGATCCGCCGCCGCCGTGCGCTCGACCTGATGTGGCCGGTGCAAACGGCGTCGCAGTCGGTGCTGGTCAATCTGATGCCGGCAACGGATACGACCGGCATCGACGGTTATCTGGCCCGGATCGAAACCAGCCTCTCGTCTCAGTTCAATCTGGATCTGGAGAGTGCCCGCGTCGGCGTGCATACGCTGCACCTGGGCACCATGGAGCCGGGGCCGGCGCTGCAGCGCCTTCTCAAGCGAAGCGGTCTCGATGTCTAAACTCATGTCCGCCCTCGTCAACGGGCTGCTGTTCACTGGCTATGTGCTGGTGGAGTACTTCGCGTACCTGAGCTTTCTGCATGCGCCGGCGGGCATCGATCCGCTACTGGTCGGCTTCGTCGTTCAGGCGCTGGTGGCGCTCGTGCAGGCGCTGCTGTTGCGCCGGATGCTGCCGTCCCGCTACCGCGAACCCCACGTCTGGACGCTGCTCCTGCTGTGGGTGCTGTGCACCTTCGTACCGCTGGGCGCCGGCCTCGTCCTGCTAGCGAGCTGTATCTGGGCGGCGTGGTTTCCAGGCGCGAGAGACAGCGATCAACTGGCCGACGTGCCGCGTCCGGAGTTCGTCACCTATCTCGTCTCGCGTGTTTCGCACGGCGGCGGAGCCCGTCTGCAGGCGCGCCTGATCAACACGCAGGTCTCGTCCACCGACCGGCTCACCGCACTCGTCGCGATCCAGAGCATGCCTACCCGCACCACGGGTACCCTGCTGCGTGAGCTGCTGGCCGATCCGATCGAGGACGTGCGTCTAATCGCCTACGGCACGTTAGATCAGGCCGAGAACGAGATCATGCAAAAGATCTTCACGACCGGTAAATCGCTGGAACAGGCGAAGGACGACAGCGAGCGCCACGCGATCAACCGGCGCCTCGCTGAACTCTATTTCGAACTGGTCTATCAGAACCTCGTGCAGGGCGCGGTGTATCGTCATACGCTTGAGCAGGCCGACCGCTACGCGCGCGCCGCGCTCGCGACCGACGAGAAGGACGCGGCGTTGTGGCTGATTCGCGGCCGCCTCGCGCTGGCTGAAGGCCGGCCCGATGAAGCTGGACACTACATGGAACGCGCCCTTGAACTGGGTTTCCCGCGCGAACGGCTGATTCCGTGGCTCGCCGAGGTAGCGTTCCTGCGCGGCGAGTACGCCCAGACCGGCCAATGGCTCGCGACGCTCGGCAATGCCGCAGGGCTGCCGATGCTCAAACCTGTTGTGACTTACTGGTCATCATGAAAGACTCCTTGATGCGGCGCGCCGCCGATGCCGATGTCTGCCTGCTGCTGGAAGGCACCTTCCCGTTTGTGCGCGGCGGGGTGTCGAGCTGGGTCAATGAAATGCTGCGAGCGTATCCAGAGACGCGCTTTGCGATCGTCTTTATCGGCAGCCGCGAGCAGGACTACAAGGGCGCGGCCTACGCGTTGCCCGACAATGTCGTGCACTTCGAGGCCCATTACCTGTACGAGACGGCGTGGGCAGACGCACGGAAGCCGCGCGAGATCGAAGGCGATGCGGCAGCGTTTGCGAAGTCGGCTGAGCTGCACGCCGCGTTGCGCGACGTGCGCGGCGCGGACGTGGGAGCGCTGATGGCAGAGATGGTGCCGACGCTCGGCGAACACGGCACGCTCAATGAGGCGCAGTTTCTGGCGAGCCGCAAGTCGTGGGAATTCATCGTCGAGCAGTACGAAAAGTACTGTACCGACCCGTCGTTTACCGACTACTTCTGGACCGTGCGCATCATGCACAAGCCGCTGTGGCAGTTGGCGAACGTCGCCGAAAAACTGATACCGGCGCGTGTCTATCACACAGTGTCGACGGGTTATGCGGGCTTTCTGGGCGCGCTCCTGCACTACCGCACCGGACGCCCGCTGCTGATTTCCGAGCATGGCATCTACACGAAAGAACGCAAGATCGACCTGTTGCAAAGTCAGTGGATTCACGACAACCGCGGCGCGTTCGAGCGCGACATTTCACAGATCAGTTATTTTCGTGAACTCTGGGTCCGCTTTTTCGAAGCGATCGGCAAGCTCGCGTACGACGCGGCTGATGAGATCGTGGCGCTGTACGAGGCGAACCGCCAGCGCCAGGTCGCCGATGGCGCCGCTGCGGAGCGCACGCGCAGCATTCCGAACGGCGTCGACGTGGATGGCCTCGCGCCGCTCGTCGAGCAACGGGTCGCGGGGCCGCACCGGGTAGTGGCGCTGATCGGCCGGGTGGTGCCGATCAAGGACATCAAGACGTTTATCCGCGCCATGTTCGTGGCTTCCCGCAGCATGCCCGATGTCGAAGGCTGGATCATCGGACCGGAAGAAGAAGATGCGGCTTACGCGCTCGAGTGTCACGCACTGGTGGAAAGCCTGGGGCTCGCCGAGAACGTGAAGTTCCTCGGTTTTCAGCGCATTGACGCGGTGCTGCCGAAGATCGACGTGATTGCGCTGACCTCGATCAGCGAGGCACTGCCGCTGGTCGTGCTGGAGGGGTTCGCGGCCGGCATTCCGTCTATTACGACGGATGTGGGCGCGTGCCGCCAGATGATCGAAGGTTTCAGCGACGAGGACCGTGCGCTGGGCAGCGCGGGCGCGGTCGTGCAGATCGCCAATCCGGCGGCGTTCGCGCAGGCCGTGGTGGCGTTGCTGAACGACGACGCTCGCTGGCAGGCCGCGCAGCAGGCCGGCCTCGCGCGCGCGCGCCGCTACTATACGAAAGCGCAGATGACCGGCAGCTACCGGACCCTGTACGACCAGCTCGCAGCCGCGCCCGACGTTCAGAAGGGCAAGCGCGGTGGTGCAGCGGGCGGCTGCCCGGTGAATCACGGTGCATCAGCCGCGGCGCCTGCCGCTCAAACCGGGGGGACACGCTAATGGCCGGGATTGGTTTCGAACTGCGCAAGATCCTCAAGCACGAGACGCTGTTCGGCGTCGCCCGTGCTTACGCGTACGCTGGCCTGATCAGTTCGGGCCCGCTGATTTTGTCGATCTTCGGTATCCTGATCATTGGTGTGATGAGCCTCGCGTTCGTGATACCGAAATACGCGATCGTGCAGTTTCAGGTATCGGTCACGTATCTGATCTCGCTCAGCCTGATTCTGACCGGGCCGCTGCAACTGTCGTTTACACGCTTTATCTCCGACCGTCTGTTCGAAAAGCGCGATGATCTGGTGCTGTCGAACTACAACGGCGTCGTGCTGGTCAGCACGATCGCCGCAGGGCTGGTCGGTGTGGTCGCGATGTTGCTGGGGTTCAGGAGCGAACCTTTGGCCTATCGCGTGTTGATGGTGGCGGGGTTCGTGGTGGTCAGCAACATCTGGATCGCCGTGATCTTTCTCTCCAGCGTCAAGCAGTATCGGCAGATCCTGTTGGTGTTTCTGATCGGCTACGGCTCTACCGTTGCGTTTGCCCTGATGCTCAATCGGCATGGTCTGGCGGGGCTGCTCGGTGGCTTCGTGGCGGGACATCTGGTGTTGCTTGCCGGCCTGTCCGGACTGATTTACCGCAATTATCGCAGCGGCCGGCTGATTTCCTTCGAGGTGTTCGACAGGCGCTTCGCTTATCCGACGCTCGCGCTGGTAGGCTTGCTTTTCAATCTCGGTGTGTGGCTCGACAAGTTCATGTTCTGGTACGCGCCCGGCACCGGCGCGCCCGTCATCGGACCGTTGCATGCTTCGGTGATTTACGACATCCCTGTGTTCATTGCCTATGTGTGCGTGATGCCCGGCATGGCGACGTTTCTGGTTCGCATCGAGGCGGACTTCGTCGAGTATTACGACGCCTTCTACGACGCCGTGCGCAGCGGCGCGACGCTGCGCCACATCAACGATATGCGCGACATGATGGTCGGCAGCGTGCGTGCGGGCCTGTATGAAATCATCAAGATTCAGGTCGTCGTGCTGCTGCTGATTTTCGCTTTCGGACAGAACATACTGCACGCGCTGCATATCTCGCCACTGTATATGCCGCTCTTGACCGTCGACGTGATTTCGGCCAGCCTGCAAGTGGTGCTGCTGGGTCTCCTGAACGTGTTCTTCTATCTGGACGCGCGGCGCACGGTATTGAAGCTGTGTGTTGCGTTCGTGGTGCTCAACGGTGCGCTGACGTGGATCACGCTGCAGATGAGCCCCAATGCCTATGGCTATGGCTTTGCGCTGGCGCTGCTGATTCTGGTGGTGGGCGCCGTGCTGACGCTGGACCGCAAATTCGCCAAGCTCGAGTACGAAACCTACATGTTGCATAGCTAACTGATCACGTGAGATGCGGATGTTCATGGTGCGCACGCTGTGCCGCCTGGTCGCCTGGGTGACCTGCTTCGGCACGGCCGTGGGCCTTGGGGCGGCGGCGCAGGCGCAGACCCTGGTGCCGACCGGCGCGGGATGCAGCGCCGGGCATGCGGCCAATGGTTCAGGCGTGCAGTCTGTGGCGTTCTTCTATGGCGACCAGGTACCGGTCGAACCGCTCTCAGGGTTCGACGTGGTCGTAGTCGAGCCGGATAGCGGTTTCGATCCGACGGCTCAGCCTGCGGGGTGTACCGCCTGGTTTGCGTATGTCAGCGTCGGCGAAGTCACGCCGCAGCGGCAGTATTACGCGGCCATGCCAAAAGCGTGGCTGGCCGGTCGCAACGCCGCGTGGGCATCGAACGTGGTGGATCAGGACGCGCCGGGCTGGCCTGCGTTCTACGTGAAGCGGGTGATTGCCCCGCTGTGGCGCAAAGGCTATCGCGGCTTCTTTCTCGACACGCTCGATTCGTATCAGTTGATCGCCAAAACCGATGTGGCCCGCCAGCGCCAGCAGGCGGGGCTGGTGGCGGTGATCCGCGCGATCAAGGCGCGCTATCCGCAGGCGCTGCTCATGTTCAACCGGGGCTTCGAGATCCTGCCGCAGGTGCACGATCTGGTGTACGCGGTGGCGTTCGAATCGCTCTACAGCGGCTGGGATCAGACGAAGCAGCGCTATACGCAGGTGCTGCCGGCGGATCGCGACTGGCTGCTCGCGCAGGCCAAAATCATCCGTGAACAGTACCGCTTGCCGGTGATCTCGATCGACTACTGTGCACCGGGTGATGGGCAGTGCGCGCGCGATACGGTGCAGAGGATCTGTAAGGATGGGCTGGTGCCGTACGTGGCGGACGGTGCGTTGATGACGGTCGGGGTGGGGCGCGCAGGCATCTGCGAGGACAGGGCGGCGGCCACCCAGCCTTGAGGAAAAGCGGCCGCGCCCGTCCGAAGGTAATCGCTTTGCCTGAAGCGCACGACGGCCTCCGCCGTCAGAAGGTCGTGGCTTTGCCTGAAGCGCGCCGCAACCTGTACCTGTGCGACGGCCGTCTCAATGCCCCGAAGGGGGCGGCCGTTGCTCGCCGGCCTCGGACGCAGGATGCAGATCGAGCCGCCGGCCCGCCTTGAGCAACTGGCTCGGCACATCGTGGCCGATCGGCCCCGGCAATTGCGCCGACGCTTCCAGCGCGCGGGTCAGGCTGCCGGTTTCGGCGACTGTCAGAAAGACGCGCAGGGAGTGCAGATCGAAGTGCGTCGGATTGACCATGAGGGCGGGGCAATGAAAAAGCGGGACGCAAGCCCGATTTTACGGCTTTCATTCCGCTTTTGGCCCCTGCATATCGTTCCTGTGCGGGTTTGCTGATTGGCCCACTTAGCGTAACTGAGTGACGGCGAGCAGCAGGACCATGCTGCCGATGGCGCCGTCCAGCACACGCCAGGCGGTTGCGCGGCGAAACAGTGGGGCGAGCGCCCGGGCACCGTAGCCGAGGCCGACGAACCATACCGCGCTGACCGCCATTGCACCGAGCGCGAACGCGACCCGGCCGTTCAATGCCTCCCGGGCGCCAGCGGTGCCGATCAGCAGAAAGGTGTCGAGATACACGTGCGGGTTGAGCCACGTGAAGGCTAGCGTCATCAGGATGATCGGCGTGGCGCGTTGGGCGGACGGCGCAGGCGCCGCGGATGCGGCATTGCCCGAGGCCGGATTCCCCGGCTCGTTGACGTCCAGTACCGCATGGCCGGGCCGTACTGCGCGGCGCAGTGCATTCAAGCCAAACCACGCGAGGTACGCGAGCCCCACATACAGCATCGCGTGGACGAATACCGGATAACGCTCCACCAGCAC
>JBEKNG010000133.1:0-10308 GCA_049523075.1 Paraburkholderia sp. | reverse complement strand
AAGCCCGTTGATTTGCGCGGTCGTCAGCTTTGACACTTCCGCCGAGGTCAGCGCAGCCACCTGTCCCGACGTCAGATTCGCCAGCTCAGCCGTGGTCAGCCCCGCAACCTGCGTCGACGTCAGCGTATCGCTAGTAGACAAGGCCGACAGCCCCGCCGAACCCAGTGCGGCGATCTGCGCGGCCGACAACGCCTGCACGGCCGCCGCAGACAGAGAGCCAATGCCCGACGTGGCAAGCGCGGCGAGTTGTGAGGTCGTCAGGCTCTTGACCTGGCTCGTCTGCAACACGCCGATGTTGTTAGTCCCTAGCTTGACAATGCCTGCAGCGCCCAACGCGCCGATCTGCGTCCCCGTCAGATTCACCGTCTGTGCCGTCGTCAGATACTGCAAGTCCGACGCTGAGCCAAGCGCATTAAGCGCCGCAGTGCTGAGACTCACAATTGCCGACGCCTGGATCGCCGCGAGATCGGCAGTCGGCAATCCGCTGACGTCTGCCGTCGTCAATGCCGCGACGTCGGCCGTGGTCATAGCGGCAAATTGCGCAGTCGTTAGCGCCTGCACCTGGGCAGCCGTCATCGACGAAATGAGCGATGTCATCTTTATCGTCCTTTGAATTTTTTTACAAAAATGTTCGCCAACCTATCAATCCCCGGGCCGGCTCCACAGGCATTTACTCTCTCTCCACTGCGGTTCTCTTGACGTCCAGAGTGCAGCCGGCCTGAAAGCAGAAGATGCCACCGCAAATGCTGTCCTCTAGGTTATCGGCGCCGCCCAATGCCGACTTTAGTTTTTTTTTGCTGCCCGCCAAGCATCCGCCCGATATACTCGTACGCGTTCACCGACTGTTAGCAATTACTTACACCGCAAACGTTTTCTGCTGATTTTCAGCCGTTTCAGCATCAACGCACTGCATTCGACACCAAACCGCCATGCAATCCACGCGACCAGTCATTTCTGTAATCATCCCCACCCACCGGCGCCCCGTCTTACTGGAACGCGCGCTTCATTCCATCAAATCGCAAGTCAGCCCGTTTTCTTACGAAATCATTGTGGTGGCGGACGAATGGAACCCGGCGGACGATGAGGTATGCCAGAGGCTGCTTGGTCCCGACGACATCAAAGTCAAGCGCAACGGTCCGCCCGGCCCTGCACAGAGCAGAAATCTCGGCCTCGAACTAGCATCAGGGAAATACGTGATGTTTTTGGACGACGATGACGCATGGCAGCCTGGCCTGCTTGCCCAACTGGCCGAGCTTTCGGAAATCCGGGAAGGCCGATTAGTCTATTTCGATTGCGAGGTCGTGACCGAAAGCCGGACAACACCACAGCCCCAACTCATCTCCAAGACGAAGGTTGATTTATCGGGCACGCTCAACGAATTGGTCTTCGTGAAAAATCAGGTCGATATGTCCTGCTTCGCGTTTCCGCGCCAGTTAATCGGCCATATCCGCTTCGATTCGCATATGCGGGCCTATGAAGAATGGGATTTCATGCTTTCCCTGTTTGAGCGGGAAATGCCTGCGCACGTACCGGTTCTGGGTTCGATAATTCACGAGGTCTTGGACGATCCCTCCGAGCGGCGCGACAACAGCGAAGACGCAAGCAACCTCCACACGATCATGGACTATCTATATGTATACCGTCGCCATCCAGCGCCCAGCGACGCTGTACGGGAACGCCGGGCAGTGCTGATGCAGCAGGTCGGCGTGACGCTGCCGGCCGATTTGCTATAACGCGAAAACAATCGCCGACATTTGGCGGGCGATCCGCTCGCACCGCCTTCTCACGGAACGGCGCTGTAGCAACGGCAAACACAAGCGGTAATTCAGGAAAACCACAACTGTCGGCTGTGGTCAGTGCTATACGCCGGCGCGGTCATCCCTGATACCACGAGCGGCCCCACTCAAGCTCCTCCTCTGCCGCACCCACCGAAAACCGCGTCTATCGCCGCCAACGATCCCGAACGTCATCGGCGCGTCTCGTACGCCCTGCCGCGAAGATCGTGGAAATCTAACCGTGCGGCCCCGTCAACACGGACTCCGTTGACGGAAAACCCAAAAGCCGCGCTGGTCCCAGTCTAGCCGACCGGCAAGTCGATCACCGAATGGAACTGAAGCCTGTTTGTGCCCTTGCTTCCCGGATCGGGTGATACGGATGGTGCGATATGCTTTTGCATGAAGGCGCACACAATCGACTCAGACAGACAAGGACGCTTTCATTTTGAGGTGACGGAATGCCTCAGCCGCCCAAAATGCGCATATTTTCAATACCTACTACGGTCCTTTTTTTTAAAATCTCCGCCAGATCACAGCCGGTCAAGCGAATTACAGTCCAAAGCAAAAGATTGCGGACCAGCAACCGCATATACCAGATGCGGTTGACCGGTTAACACGGTTATCAGCGAAATAGAGGGGAATTAGTGCATGCGGATTTTAATCGTCGGCGCAGGCTTGTACGGGGCCGTTTGCGCGCATGAATTGTCGCGTGCAGGCCATGCTTGCCACGTGATCGAAAAGCGCGCCCATGTTGGCGGCAACATCTACACGCGCTACGTACCGGAAGCTGGTTGCCATGAGCATGTTTATGGCGCCCATATTTTTCACACGAACTCCAAGCGCATTTGGGATTATATCTGTCAATTCGCGGAGTTCAATCACTACGTCAATCGGGTCAAGGTCGCGCACGACGAACAGATTTATAGCTTTCCGATCAATCTGTTCACCCTTTATCAGGTATTCGGCGTACGTACGCCCGAAGCCGCACGCGCACGCCTTGCTTCGGATATCATTCCGAACGCCAACCCTGCCAATATGGAAGAGTACTGTTACTCGGTCATTGGCCCGACGCTTTATAAATTGTTTATCGAAGGCTATACGACGAAGCAGTGGGGTCAACATCCTCGCGAGCTCCCGGCGGATGCCGTGAAGCGCTTGCCTGTGAGGCTGACATTCGACGACAACTATTTCAACGACCGCTACCAAGGAATTCCGATTGGTGGTTACACGGCGATCATCGAAAAGATGCTGGCTGACGTGCCGGTCGAAACGGGCGTCGACTTTCATGCAGACCGCAAGATGTGGATGTCGGACTTCGACCTGGTCATTTATACGGGTCCAATCGATGCCTTCTTTGACTACTGCCATGGCGTCCTCGAATACCGCTCACTTCGTTTTGAGAGGCGCCTGGTCGATATCAACGATTTTCAGGGGAATGCGGTCGTAAATTACACCGACGCCGCTGTTCCCTGGACCCGCATCCTTGAGCACAAGCATTTTGATCTTAACGTCAGCGAATCCGTTACGCTCATCACTCACGAATATCCGCAGCAATGGTCAAAAGGGGATATCGAGTACTACCCGGTAAGAAATCAGGATAGCGAGGCGCTGTTCGATCGATATCGCGAGGAAGCGGACAGACTATCCCCACGGGTTCATTTCGGAGGCCGTCTTGGTGAATATCGGTATTACGACATGCATCAGGTAGTCGGCTCAGCCTTGGCCTTTTGTGAAAAATCTCTCCCGAGGATCAACGCTATTGCGTCATTCACATGATCGAAAATTCGAACCCCAAGATAAAGATTTACCAGACCTTCCATAAACCCTTTCATCATAATCCGGACTGCAACTGGGTTCAGCCCGTAGGCGTCAACGGCTATTGCGCCCCCGGTGTTCAGGCTGACAGTGACGGCCAAAATATATCGGCCCTAAACCCATACTACAACGAGCTCACTGCATATTACTGGGTATGGAAAAATTCGACTGCCGATACCGTCGGATTTTACCATTATCGCCGCTACCTCAATTATGTGATCGATGAGACGTGGAAATACGGCACCACAGTTGGGCTCCCGGCCGATGAGAACATTGTCGGTTATTTGACACATGCAGC
Organism: Paraburkholderia sp.; assembly: GCA_049523075.1. Taxonomy (GTDB): domain Bacteria; phylum Pseudomonadota; class Gammaproteobacteria; order Burkholderiales; family Burkholderiaceae; genus Paraburkholderia. The sequence goes on along the minus strand of JBEKNG010000133.1, from coordinate 6,420 downwards.
CCAGTACGATCGGTTAAATAGAATTCTCAACGTATGCGATGTCGTTGTACCTAAAAAATCAGCGTCCGACAGATCAATCGAAGAGCATTATCTGCATCATCATGAGCACGGCCCGTGGAAAGCGTTTGTCGCAGCTCTCGAATCTCGTTATCCACAGTATCATGACCACATCGATGTGTTGCGATTATCCTGCATCACCTCGATTTGCAATATCTTTGTGATGAAGCGTCCGCTATTCAACCAATATTGCACGGAATTATTTTCAGTCATCGATCCTATATTTGCGGAATTCGGGCCTCGGTACGATTCGTATAACAACCGTTATCCGGGCTTTCTCGCAGAGCGGTTTCTAGGTTTCTGGCTGCACATACGCCAGCTCCGCAGCTTCGAGGCACCGCTGATTCAACTTTTGTAGAAGTCGGATCTAAACAATCCGTCGACCCTTGCACGGCGAGGCGTTTCGGCTGCGGGGGTGTTGTGGAAATTGCAGCCCCCGCATAGGGATGCGTGAATCCTGTAACTCCTGACGAGATCCGGATGCTATCTTTTAAATTTTCCCATGTTAGTCGTACAGGCACATTCAAATGAATAATGATATTTTCGAAATATCGGACGTCTTAAAAAAATATCACCTTGGATGCGGTGAAATAATTTTGAAAGGTTTCGTCAATGTCGACCTTAAAGATAATCTTCAGGAAGACACCATATATACCCTTAGCACCAGCAATGATCAGATTTATCTTAATCGCGATTTAAGGAAGGGTATTCCGGCCAAGACTGATTCTCTTGAACTAGTCTACCACGGCCACATGCTGGAGCACCTCACCTATGTCGACGGAATGGCTTTCATCAAAGAGTGTTTTCGCGTACTTCAGCCGGAGGGACTCTTGCGCGTCTTAGTTCCAGATCTTGAATTGTGGATTAGTAACTATTCGATAAACAACGCATTTTTTTGATGCATACGCCCGAGTTCTCAACAGAGCCATTTACAAAACTAAAGGATCCATTTTTATGGGAATGCTCCATAATTGGGAGCATAAGTGCGGGTATGATTTTGAAACACTGAAATGGGTACTCGAACATGCGGGGTTCACAGACATAAAAAGAACACTCTATGCAGACAGTTCAATACAGGGTATAGCAGAAATGGAACCCAACAATCCGATGCGGGTTATGGAATCTCTCTGTGTGGAATGCAAAAAACCTGCGCCCCAAAAGACATCGGCATAGGGGCAGCCAGTGGGCTGCACCAGGCCTAGGTCGAACCTCCGAGGTTGTCGAGAATCGTGCCAGGGTTGTTCTACGCATCCACATAACGCAGCTGAAGCGTAACGGTGAGCGGAGTAGCAGGGTCGTGCCTGTTCTCGATCACGAATGACTCGTATGCAATGCGTGCGTACAGGCCCGCTCCGACGATCGGAACCCGCACAGATGTTTCTCTTCTCTGTAAGTTGTCAGGATTGAGTTCTTAATTTGATCGTCCCAGGGGACACCCCATTACCAAAACCAATGCGGTTCACTTCCATGTCAAGCTTTTCATACCATGGTTCGATTGAATTATCGTAGGCGGAATTGATGTTCATCTCGTCCCACCATTCATCTGGGCGTATGAAATTTTTTCCTGCATCGGCCGCGCCGGATTGCTGCTTAAACCGCTTGAAAAATTCGTAACTCTGGCAAATATAATGATTTATTCTAAAATATTTGTAGGTCGGATCGTAATTTGTTAGCCCGAAGGTAATTTCCCGAAGGTTTTCGTCGAACGTGCCATATGGGGTATTAAGCATATGGGCGTTTTGCCCCACAGTCGAATTTTGTCGGCCTCTGACAATACTTTTTATGTGCTTGTGGAGTTGGTGCTCTAACGGGTACCGCTGCCGGTAATTCTTTGTCACCAGCCCTGAGGGTTCCAGCAGGTGCCCTGAACTACCAAAGCAAACCCAATAAGCTCCCAGCGCAGAAATTTTTTCGTAATTAAACCGAGCCAATGCCGATGCGATATTTTCGTCCTGGGTGGGAAACAGGAATTCGTCACCGTCAATGAATGCTAACCAGTCGCATTCATGTCCGAAATTCTCGTAAGCATGCTGGTAAGTGCTCAGTTGAATCTGGTCGCGGTCGGCGTTTATTGAAAATGATTTTATATCGTAATAATTTTGAATAGAATTTAAAACCTCAGCAGTATTATCAGTGCAATTGTGCGCATAGAAATAGAATTTTGAAAATCCAACCACGCTATGAAACGCAAGCCATTCTGCAATCCACGGGGCGCGATTTTTTTGTATGGTGACAACTCCGACGCGCATAATAATGCCTCTCTGCTTCTGATGACGGGAAGGCCCCCCTTCCTCGCGGAAGATAGGCCCTTAGGAACGACACGTGCAACCTTAGCCGGATGCGGCTTAAATCTGAAAACTGTTATTTAAGGCCCGACCTTATGGCTGCGCCGGCTGAGTTACTGCAAAGTTTTACCAACGCCCACCTGCTACATAACTCCATGCATTCCGCACGAGTTCCGCAAACGCATTCGTCTGATACCGGTCTACTACGCGCTTCATCCGCGATCCCGGCTTCAAGAGGCTGCCAGGTTAGCCGAATTCAAACGAATCCACCGGGAACACTTGGAAAAGACCCGATCTTTGATGTCTCTTCGTCGCACAATCTTAACGCCAATAAAACCCATTTCCACTCCGACGGCCCAACTCAAGATATTAGAAATCGCCCCAACTGTAACGCCGCGCTTGCATACGGGATGCCGGGCGGTGTTCCGGGCCGTGTTGCAGACCACGCGCAGCTCGGCGAGCGCAATCGAAACCACCGCCCTCAATGCTCTGCTGAGTTGTTCGTCGTACGCCAGCAGAGAACGCCGGATCGCTTCGAACGCATGGCTGAATTCGCCCGTCTCGAGACCGTACCGTGCCCCTCTTCGTAATGGCTTCGTTATCAGCAACCAGCGTGTAGTCCGGAACCCGCCGACAGCCCAGCCTTCAAAGCGCACGTGCGACTACACGGTGCTGCGCGGGCAATCCGAAGTGATGTAGGGTTCCGCATCCGCGATCAAGCCAGCGTAGTGCAAAGTGATACTCCAGCGCGGCGCGAATGAAGTCGCGTTCCGGCAGCGGCTGCTGATAGTGCGCACTGCTCCGCACCCGCGCGTGCGGAGCAGCGACCGGAGGGACGAATTTCTTGCGCAACATGACTCTGGACGGTAACGGTCTACCTGTATAACGGCACCCTCCTGGTCAATCTGAACCGATTTTTTTGCACGCCCGACGCGCCGGCCAGCCGGGGTGGGGGTCGACTTTCCGCTCCTGACGCGTCCGCTCGCGAAACACGGCGGCGACGGCCTGACGCTGCACGACTCCGTCGACACACTGCGGCCGGCGCACGACGCGCGCAGCGCGCCGTGCTCCATCACTGAAACGTCGCATTAACCGACAACTCGACCGCATTCCCCTTCGGCCGGTTGCTCACATTGAACTCATTCACCCAACGCAACGTCGCGCCCACCGGCGTCTTGCTAATCTTGCCGTTCCACGTGACCATCGGCCCGACACCCACCGAGTGTCCTTGCGCACCGCCCACAATATCCGCGAGACCGCCTGTGTCATGGCCAAGCTGCTGGATATAGCCGCCCACGACGCCCACGCCCCAGCCCGCACCAAAGCGTTTGAGCGCCAGCACATCGAGCACGCTGACCGGCGCGTTGTGATACTCCGTCTGGTTGTTAGTGGTGTAGAACTCGACGCCGTAGTTCAGCGACAGCTCGATGTTTTCCTTCGGCAACAGCTTGGTGTACGCGAAAGTCGGCGTGAAGGTCCAGGTGTTTTGTCCGGCGTTGGCGAGGCGGTCCGTGTTGTAGGCACCGGTCGGCGCGTAGATCTGCACGCTCAACGCGATGTGGTCGGTCTTGGTCAGGTGATAGCCCGCCACCACTGGCGTAAAGAAGATATCGGCGAACTGCGTGGCATGGTCATCCGGCAGACGACCATGAAACGACGAAACGTCGGTGTACTGAAGCGGCACCCCGAACGACGACGCGAAATTCCAGCCGCCGGCGGTAATGCCCCAGGTCTTGATCGCGTTCACGATGTTGTAGGAGATGTGGTAATCGAGACCCGCCGTGATTTTCCCGGCAATCGGCAACGTCTTGCTCGCCCCCAACGACCCCTCGTAGTAAATCGAGGTGATCGACACGATCCAGTCGTCGGTGGGTGGCACGATGCCGGCGTACGGGGCGATCTGCATGCCGGTGATCGGACGCCCAATGCCGGTTTCCGTCGCCAGCGCGTGCGGCGGGAGCACCATGCCGGCGGCAGCGACGACCGCCCCGGCGAAGAACCGCGCGGCGAGCGACCTGCCTTGGAACAAGTTGCTAAATGCATTCATAGCTATCCTCACGAATCTGGTTCTCGCTCCCTGTGGCGAGGAAAGTTTTTTGCATCGACATCAACTACCGTGTGTCCTGCACAACTGGCGGTGGTGTCCATGTACCATCCAGCGCAGCTTGCTCCGGCCAGTAGGCCCGCACGTAAAGCGAAAAATCTTCGTTGGCCGGCGCGGGCAGCCAGTTGTCGGCCTTGTCGGCGTCGGGCGTCGAGCTCTGCACATAGAGCGTCAGCGAGCCGTCGTCGTTGTATTTCAACTTTTTGTTCTTGGTGCCCAACGAATAGCGCTTCTGCTCGTTCGGCGAAAAGAAGTGATGCGCGTTGTATAGCGTCAACGACCAGAAACCCTTGACGGGCGGCAACTGTCCCTTCGGAAAGGTCACGGTATAGCGCTGCGCGCCGTTGAGCCGCTGGCCCGAAGCGTCGGCGTCGGCATAGAAGTACTTCGTCTCGTTGGGCTTGTTCACGAAGATGTTGGACTTCGCCACTGCCGTGCGCGTGAAGTAGTCGGTGCCGAATTCCGCGCCGTTACTGATGGTGTTCCAATGCGCCTGCAGCGCCTTGCCGAAGGTGTTGAAGTTAAACAGCGGCGTGACCAGTTGGGCATCGGCTTGCGCCGCCTCATCCACGATGGCCGCCTTGATCCCCGGATCTTTCTGCGCGGCCTCCAGCAGCGCTCGGGCTTGTGCGTAAAGCGCTTCTTCGCCTGGTTGCGGTGGCGTCTGATCGAGCACCGCAGGCAGTTCGTCCCAGAACTTTGCGGGGTCCACCCATTTGATTTCTTCGGCGCTCGTCTCACCTGAGCCGAAACTCGGCAGCTTCGCCCAGTCGGTCACCTTCACCTTGCCGTCAAACTCGGACAACGGGTACAAGCCGATCTTGCCGATGACCGCCTGAACAGCAGCGCGGTCTTCCGGCGTGTCATCCATGAACACGCGCGGAATGAAGCTACCCACCGCCGTCGCCGACCGGAACACCTGGCGGATGCCTTTGGGTACCTGTCCATGCCAGTCCGGTCCGACAAACAGATAGAAGCCCGGCTTCGTGCCGTACAGTTTGCCGAGACTGGCGAAGCCGTCGGTACGCAGATCCACGGCCTGGTACACCCAGAAGCGCGCGCCGAAATCCGGCACCTGTACGACCACCGGCGTCTGGTTCAAGTCGAAGATCGCCGAACCGTACACCACGTCCTGGTTCGGACACGCCACGAAGCGCTCCTGCGGTTCGATATAGTCATGCAACATCGACAGATGGTTGGGCGGAGCAACCGGCACAATTCCGCCGTTCAGGCCAGGCTGCGGCACCTGCCTCATCGCCAGCAAGCGGTTATAGACGTTCACCATCGGCCACGCCCAGAAGTAGGTCTGGCGTGCCACCAGTCGTGCGTACTCCGCTGAGATGTTGTAGCCGGGCACCGGACCCGGTACCGAATGCACCGTCGCCGCCGACGTTTGAGTGCCGCTGGGGGATCGCGCCAGAATCGGGCTCGCAAGAGACGCCAGCACAGCCGCTGTGACCCATGTTGCGGCTTTCTTATTCATGTCGGGCTCCGACTCGTCCATTTGAGTTCATCGCTTTTGCGGTTCCGGAAATTTCCAGGTGCCATCGAAGACCGAAGCTTCCGGTCCGTAAATACGCGCGATGACGTCATACGCGCCTTCTGGAGCGGGCAACCAGTTGGACTCCTTATCAGCGCCGGGCGAGGTGTGCTGAACGTAGATATCGAGGGAGCCGTCGGCGCCGTACTGGATGCCTCTGGTGCGGTCACCAATCGAGTAGCGATGGATCGGATTCGCCACCAGATGACGGGCGGGCAGGTCGTACATCGTCATCGACCAAAAGAACCTGGCGGGCGGCAGATCTTTCTTGTCGAAATGGATCACGTAGGGTTGCGAGCCCACCAGCTGCGCGTGGTCCGCGTTGACACGCGCGCCGACATACACCGCTTCTTCCTTGGTATTGCCGTAGATACCCATCGCGGCGGCGACCGCACGTTTCATGTAGTCGCCATTCAGATCCTGCCGGCTGCCGA
>JBEKNG010000132.1:0-10319 GCA_049523075.1 Paraburkholderia sp. | reverse complement strand
CGATTGGCGGCGCCGACATCTTCCTCGGCCTGTCGGCCGGTGGTGTCCTGAAGCAGGAGATGGTCAAGCAGATGGCGGATAAGCCGCTGATTCTCGCGCTGGCTAACCCGAACCCGGAAATCCTCCCGGAACTCGCGCTGGAAGTGCGGCCGGACGCCGTGCTGTGCACGGGCCGTACCGACTACCCGAACCAGGTGAACAACGTCCTCGTGTTCCCGTTCCTGTTCCGTGGCGCGCTGGATGCCGGCGCGACGACCGTGACGCGGGAAATGGAAATCGCCGCCGTCAACGCGATCGCCGAACTGGCACGTCAGGAGCAGAGCGACATCGTCGCAACGGCTTATGGCATTCAGGACCTGTCGTTTGGGCCGGAATATCTGATTCCGAAGCCGTTCGATCCGCGCCTGATCGTCAAGGTTGCGCCGGCCGTGGCGAAGGCTGCGATGGATTCGGGCGTCGCCGAACGTCCGATCGAAGACATGGATGCGTACGAGCAGCATCTGCAGCAGTTCGTGTACCACAGCGGCACGACGATGAAGCCGATTTTCCAGTTGGCGCGCGGCGTCGAACCGGAGAAGAAGCGCATCGTGTTCGCGGAAGGCGAAGAAGAGCGTGTGTTGCGCGCACTGCAGATCATCGTCGACGAAAAGCTGGCGAAGCCGATCCTGATCGGCCGTCCGGCGGTGATCGAGCAGCGCATTGCGCGCTACGGCCTGCGTCTCGTCAACGGTCAGGACTACACGGTGGTCAACACCGACCATGACGAGCGTTATCGCGACTTCTGGCAAACGTACCACAAGATGATGTCGCGCAAGGGCATTAGCCAGCAGATGGCCAAGCTCGAGATGCGCCGCCGCACAACGCTGATCGGCTCGATGCTGGTGAACAAGGGCGAGGCAGACGGCATGATCTGCGGCACGGTCAGTACGACGCACCGGCACCTGCACTTCATCGATCAGGTGATCGGCAAGAAGGAAGGCTGCAACGTCTACGCGGCGATGAACGGACTGGTGCTGCCAGGCCGGCAGATTTTCCTCGTCGACACCCACGTGAACGTCGATCCGACGCCGGCGCAGCTCGCCGAGATCACGATGATGGCGGCCGAGGAAGTGCGCCGCTTTGGCATTGAGCCGAAGATCGCGCTGGTGTCGCATTCGAACTTCGGCACGAGCAACGCTCCGACCGCGCAAAAGATGCGCGACACGCTCGAAATTCTGCGCGAGCGCGCGCCGGATCTGCAAGTGGATGGCGAGATGCACGGCGACGTTGCGCTCGATCACAACCTGCGCAGTGAAGTGCTGCCCGAATCGACACTGGAAGGCGATGCAAACCTGCTGGTGATGCCGAACATCGACTCCGCCAACATCTCGTACAACCTGCTCAAGACAGCGGCTGGCAATAACATCGCGATTGGTCCGATCCTGCTGGGCGCGGCGAAGCCGGTGCACGTGCTGACCGCTTCGGCCACGGTGCGCCGGATTGTCAATATGACGGCGCTGCTGGTTGCAGACGTGATCGCCGCGCGCTAAGGCGGTAGCCCGCACGGCGCGGCAACGGCGCCACAAGGCGAAAAAAAGCAAAAAAAGGCGTGCCCGCAATGGGCACGCCGCAGGGTGAACAGGGGATTGCCACCCAAAAAGGCTGTAACGACGGTATTCCACCTCCGAAGCGTCCGGAATAGAGCGAACCGGATACGCTCATTCCGGCTGGCACCGTCAGGCTAATTTTATCGTGTTCAGGATAAAATAATCTGTCAAGAATCGTAAAGACTGGGGCGAACGGCGCTTCGCTGCAACATTGGAACCTTTCGTTGGCCGGACGAACGTTGATTCCAGGGGCCATTAGCGATACCCTTACGTCTTTCATGGTCGTCAAACTCGTGATCCGACAGCGGGAACCCTGACTCATGGCGCGCAAGTGGCTCCGCAGCGGCGTGCTCATCGGCGCTTTGGCGTTTGGCAGTTTGTGCGGGAGCGTGGTCGCCAGTGCGTTTGCGCGGGACTATTCCGCCCCCGGTAACAGCGACAATCAGGTGCAGGGCACCATCGCGGTGGCGCAATTACCGCGTGAAGCAGTCAATACGTTGAACTTGATTGCCGCAGGCGGGCCTTACCCGTATGAGAAGGACGGCATCGTATTCGGCAACCGCGAAAGGCTGCTGCCGGCGCACCGGCGCGGCTATTATCACGAATACACCGTTGCTACGCCGCGTGCCCACAATCGCGGCGCACGTCGCATTGTCTGTGGGGGTCCGCGACAGCGGACCGATAACTGCTACTACTCGGACGACCACTACACGAGTTTTAATCGTATTGTTGAATGACATCGGGATGAACGGCATGAGCGACAACGTCTACGCGCACGACTCCGGAGTCGCGACGGATCTTTTCGCGGCTGGCGACGGCAATCTGTTTCAGCGCGTCATGCAGATGCGCTCCGCCGGTGACGGACGGGACACCCAGAGCGAAGCCAGCACTGTGCTTTCAGCGAACGAGGGGCCTATGTGTCTTTTCAAGACCGTACGACCGAACATCGTACAGTCGATCCGCGCGTTTCGCGTGCAGGATCTCGCTGACGAAGCCAACCAGCTTGGCCAGCACTTTCTGTATGCGCATTGCGCGAATGCGCAGTCGAAGCAGGAAGTCCTCGAAACGATTGCGACTTCATTTCTGTTTCCAAAACATTTCGGCAAAAATTACGACGCTCTCTACGATTGCCTGACCGACCTGGTTGCCAAGGCCGGCACGCAACCGGGCTTCGTGATCGTGCTCGAGGCGTTGCCGGTGGCGCAGAAATTTGACAAGGAAGGCCGTGAGACACTGCTCGACGTGTTCCGCGAAGCGGCGGAATTCTGGGCCGAACGCAAGGTGGCGTTCCGTGTGTTTTATTCGTTCGCCTGAATGTGCGGGCGGCGGATCTGAGCCAGGTTCGGTAGCCTGAACAGGTTCAATACGCTCAATACGGATAGTTGAACAAAGCAAAGGCCCGCCAATTGGCGGGCCTTTGCTTTGGATGTTGCGACTGTGGGCTTCGTTGTTGCGGTTTTGGGTCCGTGAGTGACTATGGGCACCGGTGCTGGCGTGCCGTCACTTCGACGCGCTTACCAACCGCCCCACCGCGCCGCCAGCGCGGCAAGCACCGCGATCCCCGCGGTTTCGGTGCGCAGCACGCGCGGCCCGAGCCCAACGGCGGTGAAGCCGTGATCGGTCGCTGCGGCTTCTTCGGCGGCCGAAAAACCGCCTTCCGGCCCGATCAGCAAGGTGACGCGTCCGTGCGGCGGCGTAGCCGCCAGGGCCGTGAAGCTGATGCTCGCGCGCGGCGACAACAGCAGGCGCAACTCGCCTTCTTCAGGTGCGCGCGGCAGGACGCCAAGCCAGGTGGCGATTTCCCGTACCGGGGCAACATCGGGCAGGCGATTGCGCCCGCACTGCTCACACGAGGAGCGCACGATGCCTTGCCAGTGCAAGTGGCGCCGTTGCGCCCGTTCGCCCGACAGGCGCACCACGCTGCGCGTGGTGGTGAGCGGCACGAAACTGGAAGCGCCCAGTTCGACGGCCTTTTCGATCAGCCAGTCCATCTTGTCGCCGCCGGCGATGCCTTGCGCGAGGGTCAGGTGATAAGGCGGTTCCACCTCGATATCGCGGAATTCGCGAATCCTGACGGTAGCCGAGCGGCGTTCTACCTCGACGAGTTCGGCACTGTATTCACCGCCTTCGCCGTTGAAAAGCACGATCGAGTCGCCCGGTTGCAGACGCAGGACCAGGATGTGCCGCGTGACGTCATCGGGAAGCTGCATGATGTCGTCGGGCTTGAGGGCCGTACCGACGAAGAAGCGAGGCATCAGGAAAATACTCATTGGTTCACGAAAGGTGGCGAGCGAGCGCCCAGCGGTAGCCGTCCGGGTCTTCGACCTGCGCAAAACGGTCACCCCAGAACTGATCTTGTGGCTCGCTCAGAGATTTCGCGCCGGCGGCCAGCGCCCGCGCATAAACCGCGTCGACATCGTCGACATAAACATAGAACGATTGCGATGCAATCGCGCCCGCGCTTTTGGGGGTCTTCGCTGTCGAGCCGAACGCGCCTTCCGGCGCGAACATCACGATCAACTGGCCTTGATAGACCATCTCGACATGCATGACGACACCGTCGTCCTGGACGCTGTCGCGTACTTCAAAGCCAAATGCAGCTTCAAAGAACGCAATTGCGGCACGTGCGTCGCGAACCGTGAGATAAGGGGTCAACCAGGGCACACCGGCTGGGCGGGAGGCGGTCATGGAGTTCTCCGGATCTGGGGTGAGCGGGGGCGGGTGCAGCGCGGCCAAGGGCCGGCGCACAAGACCTCCGCACCGACCAAACCGCACATTCTGCCGCCGCGTTACCGTGATGGCTTTAAGAATTGACTTAGTTTATCGCGCACTGCGCGAGATGCGGAGAAGAGTCCGGCATGCGCATCGGCGTCGTACCAGGCGAGACCGGCGATTTGCCGGGCCGCGAGGCGCTCGGTGATCTCGGATGGGGTGAGTGCGGCGGGGTCGAGCGTGTCGCTTGCGGTGGCCATTATCCACAGCGAGCCGTACAGCGGCACGAACGCGCCCATGGTCCGGACAACGGCAAAGGACGCGCGTAGCCCGTCAAGCAGCGCGGCGGCGCGCGCGGCGTGGAAGTACGGAGCGCCGAGGTGCAGCGAGAGGGCCGCAGATGGGCCCATCACACGCTTGAGTTGCGCGTAGAACGCGGGCGTGTAGAGGCTCGCCGCCGGAGAGTCGGGCGGCGTCAGGTCGAAGACGATCAGATCGAATTGTTCCCGCGCGGCCTTGACGAAATCCGCGGCATCGCCGATCACCAGTTCCACGCGCGGATCGTCGAAGGCGCCGCCATGCACTTGCGGCAGATATTCGCGGGTCAGGCGCACCACCTCGGCATCCAGTTCGGCTACCACGATCCGCGCAATGCCCGGATGCCTGAGCAGTTGCCGCGCTGCGCCGCCGTCGCCGCCACCCAGCACGAGCGCGGTGCGCGGTGCGGGATGGGCCAGCGCATTCGGGTGGACCATGCATTCGTGATAGATGAACTCGTCGCCGACGGAGGCCATCGGACGGCCGTCGAGCGTGAAGAGCCGCCCGAGTTGCGGGGTGTCCCAGACTTCGATCTGCTGGTGAGGCGAGGCGACGCTCACGAGGCACCGCGCGTTTGGGAAGCCGTAGAGGGCGTACGGAGTTGGCTGGAAAAGCAGCGGAGCGCTCAAGGTGGGCGGCGCGCAGACGGGCGCAATCGGTTGACGTTGCTCGAATTATAGATTCGAAGCAGAACTTGGACGTGCGTCCTGCGAGACTGGGCCGCGCCCGGGTGCAGCACACGCGTACGAGAGGCCAGCCGGGCCCTGGCGCGAGGCGGTGTTCTGGCCGGGCGCTGATCTCAACCCCGCCACGCCATGCGGTTTCCAGCCGGGAAGGTCACAACCATCTGTTAGAATGTCACGCTTTGCAGCCTTGTCCGTTTGCTCTGCCCGTATCGCGTCTAGAGGCGCCGCACCGTGCGCCGTAGCAGACTGGCCGCCGAGCTTCCGGACCACCGCCCGCGCCCCGCTTTTTGGACTCGTTCTCCGGAACTCGACATGACGAACTCGTCTCCCGCCCCCACCTCCCTGATGGCCAATGCGATTCGCGCGCTGGCTATGGATGCCGTTCAACAAGCGAATTCCGGCCACCCCGGCATGCCGATGGGCATGGCCGAGATCGGCGTCGCGCTGTGGTCGCGGCATCTGCGCCACAACCCGAAGAACCCGCAATGGGCCGACCGCGACCGCTTCGTGCTGTCCAATGGCCATGGCTCGATGCTGCTGTATTCGCTGCTGCATCTGACCGGCTACGACCTGCCGATCGAAGAGCTGAAGAATTTCCGGCAAATGCATTCGAAGACGCCCGGCCACCCGGAATACGGCATCACGGCGGGCGTCGAGACGACCACGGGCCCGCTCGGCCAGGGTCTGGCCAATGCAGTGGGCATGGCGCTCGCCGAATCGCTGCTGGCAACGGAGTTCAACAAGCCGGATGCGAAGATCGTCGATCACCACACCTACGTGTTCGTCGGCGACGGTTGCCTGATGGAAGGCATTTCGCATGAAGCCTGCTCGCTCGCGGGCGTGCTGAAGCTGAACAAGCTGATCGCGTTTTATGACGACAACGGCATTTCGATCGACGGCGAAGTGGTGCACTGGTTCCACGATGACACGCCGAAGCGCTTCGAAGCGTACGGTTGGAACGTGGTCCCGAACGTGGTTGGCCATGACGTTGAAGCAGTGGACGCGGCGATCAAGCAGGCCAAGCTGTCGGACAAGCCTACGCTGATCTGCTGTAAGACGGTGATCGGCGAAGGCGCGCCGACCAAAGCCGGTAGCCACGACTCGCACGGCGCTCCGCTCGGCGAGAAGGAAATCGCGGCCACGCGTGAAAAGATTGGCTGGAAATGGGAGCCGTTCGTGATCCCGGCGGAAGTCTACGCAGCATGGGACGCGAAGGAAGCCGGGGCGCAGAACGAAGGCGAGTGGAACAAGGCGTTCGCCGCCTACCAGGCCAAGTATCCGCAGGAAGCTGCTGAATTCACGCGCCGGATGGCCAAGCAACTGCCGGCCGATTGGGCGCAGAAGGCTCAAGCCATCATCGCCGGCGCGAATGAGCGTGCGGAAACCATCGCCACGCGCAAAGCATCGCAGCAGGCCATCGAAGGCCTGTCGACCGTGCTGCCCGAACTGCTCGGCGGCTCGGCTGACCTGACCGGTTCGAACCTCACCAACTGGAAGGCGGCCAAGCCGGTGCGCGTCAACGCGGAAGGCCACGCAGCCGGCAACTACGTCAACTACGGCGTGCGCGAATTCGGCATGAGCGCTGCTATCAACGGCATCGCGTTGCATGGCGGTTTCAAGGCGTTCGGCGGCACGTTCCTGACGTTCTCCGACTACAGCCGCAACGCGCTGCGTGTCGCCGCGCTGATGAAGGCGCCGTCGATCTTCGTGTTCACGCATGACTCGATCGGTCTCGGCGAAGACGGCCCGACCCACCAGTCCATCGAGCACGTCGCCAGCCTGCGCCTGATTCCGCATCTGCAAGTCTGGCGTCCGGCGGACACCGTTGAAACCGCGGTGGCGTGGACCCAGGCGGTCGAACATCACGGCCCGTCGGTGCTGATCTTCAGCCGTCAGAACCTGCTGTTCTCGGAACGTACGGATGCGCAGATCGCCAATGTCGCCAAGGGTGGTTACGTGCTGCGCGACTGGAACGACGAGATCGTCGCTCGCAAGATCATTCTGATTGCGACCGGCTCGGAAGTCGAACTGGCACTGAAGGCGGTCGAACCGCTGGCGCGCGAAGGGATTGCTGCACGTGTGGTGTCGATGCCGGCCACCACGGTGTTCGATCAGCAGGACGCCGAATACCGCGAACGCGTGTTGCCCAAGGGCGTGCGCCGCGTGGCGATCGAAGCAGGTGTGACAGATTTCTGGCGCAAGTACGTGGGTCTGGAAGGCGGAGTAGTCGGTATCGACACGTTCGGCGAATCGGCCCCGGCTGGCGTGTTGTTCAAGCATTTCGGCTTCACCGTCGAGAACGTTGTAGCGACGGCCAAAGCCGCACTCGGCTGATTGGGCATCCGGTCCCGCCGCGTGCGCCCCACGCCCGGCAGGACCTGGCCCAGCAGAGCCAAACATGGAACCTATTTTTTCAGCCATCAGGAGATAGATCATGACGATTCGCGTCGCAATCAACGGCTACGGCCGGATCGGCCGCAACACGCTGCGCGCCTTCTATGAAAACGGCAAGAAGCACGACATCCAGATCGTCGCCATCAACGACCTGGGCGATGCCAACACCAACGCCCATCTGACGCAATACGACACGGCACACGGCAAGTTCCCGGGCGAAGTGTCGGTGGACGGCGACTACCTCGTTGTCAACGGCGATCGCATCCGCGTGCTGGCGAACCGTAACCCGGCAGAACTGCCGTGGGGTGAGCTGAACGTCGACGTCGTGCTGGAATGCACGGGCTTTTTCACCACCAAGGAAAAGGCTAGCGCGCACATCAAGGGCGGCGCCAAGAAGGTCATCATCTCGGCACCGGGCGGTAAGGATGTCGACGCAACGATCGTCTACGGCGTGAACCACAAGGTGCTGAAGGCATCGGACACGGTGATCTCGAACGCCTCGTGCACGACCAACTGCCTGGCACCGCTTGTCAAGCCGCTGAACGATAAGATCGGTCTGGAAAACGGTCTGATGACCACGATCCACGCGTACACAAACGACCAGGTTCTGACGGACGTGTATCACGAAGACCTGCGCCGCGCTCGCTCGGCCACGCACAGCCAGATCCCGACGAAGACGGGTGCTGCATCGGCTGTCGGCCTCGTGCTGCCGGAACTGAACGGCAAGCTGGACGGCTATGCAATTCGCGTCCCGACCATCAACGTGTCGATCGTCGACCTGTCGTTCATCGCCAAGCGCGACACGACGGTGGATGAAGTCAACGCCATCATGAAGGAAGCGTCGGAAGGCGAGCTGAAGGGCATCCTCGGCTACAACAAGGCTCCGCTGGTGTCGATCGACTTCAACCACAACCCGGCTTCGTCGACCTTCGACGCGACGCTGACCAAGGTGTCGGGCCGCCTGGTGAAAGTGTCGAGCTGGTACGACAACGAGTGGGGTTTCTCGAACCGCATGCTGGATACGGCTGTGGCGCTCGCGAACGCGAAGTAAGCTGTGCGGCGCGCTTCACGTGCGTTAGGCGCTGCATTCGCAGATAGAAAAGCCGCTCTTCGGAGCGGCTTTTTTGCGCCTGCGTTGTTTAGGGCCGCGCCGGTTGAGGTCTTTACGCCTTCGGCACCGGAATCACCCGTTGCTTGCGCCCGGGCGTACCAGCGATTTCGTGGTGGTGGATCGAGGCGACGAGCTTGTGCTGGACGAACCTCGGCGCCTTGTGCGCTTGCGGCAGGCCGTTACGCACCTTTACAGGCACTGAGCAGCGCAACGACCCTGCGGCGCGCTTACAGCGCCTCAAGCGCACCTTGCAGCCAACCCAGAACACAAAAAACCCGGTCGACTTTCTCGACCGGGTTTCCTTTTATTACTTGCGACGCTTGCGTGCCGTCAGGCACGCGGCCATAGTGCGCGTCAATGCTTGCGGTGCGGGCAGTTTTCCTTGGTGCAGGCACCGTACAGCGCCAACGCATGTTCCTGCAGCTTGAAACCACGCTCTTTCGCGATTGCCTGCTGGCGGCTTTCGATTTCCTGGTCGAAGAATTCCTCGACCAGCCCGCAATCGATACACACCAGGTGATCGTGGTGGGTGCCTTCGTTCAGCTCGAACACGGCTTTGCCGGACTCGAAGTTGCTGCGCGAGAGCAGGCCCGCCTGCTCGAACTGCGTGAGTACGCGATAGACGGTCGCCAGACCGATATCGAGTTCTTCATGCAGCAGGTTGCGGTAGACGTCTTCAGCGGTCAGGTGACGCACCGGGCTGTGCTGGAAAATCTCCAGAATCTTGAGGCGCGGTAGGGTCGCCTTGAGGCCGATATTTTTCAGATCGGTTGGATTGGTCATGGCAAGGGATCCCTAGAGTACAATGCAGGGTTCTAATAGTAATGTGTTTTCGCTGTTCAGGTCATCTTCGATGCAATGAAACTCGCGCGGCTCGCCACTGGCAGGGCCCGCACGGTGAGTGAAATGATTTCAAAATCTCTATCGATCTACCGGGGGAGCCGCATGCGGGGTACCTTGATTGCTGCAGCGACTGTCGCGGTTCTTGCCGGATGCGGGACTTACGACAGCGTGACACAGCGAATTGCCCAAAGCATAACGCCGTATCGGATTACCGTTGTGCAGGGCAACTTTGTCTCAGCGGAG
This sequence comes from Paraburkholderia sp., assembly GCA_049523075.1. GTDB lineage: Bacteria > Pseudomonadota > Gammaproteobacteria > Burkholderiales > Burkholderiaceae > Paraburkholderia. The sequence continues at coordinate 426 of JBEKNG010000132.1, read as the reverse complement.
GCAGCCGCCCAGATGCAGGTTGGCATGTCGCGCGACCAGGTACGTCAGTTGCTCGGCACGCCGCTTCTCGCCGACATGTTCCACGCGGACCGCTGGGATTACGTGTTCTATTTCAAGCGCGGCAACACGAGCGTTGTGCAGCAGCGCGACTTCGTCGTAATTTTCGCGGGTGACCATGTTGCCAGCTGGTCGGGCGGTCAGGATCTGCCGTCCAACCTTGAACTGCTCGCCGAAATTGACGGCGATAAGCGCGGCAAGAAGGCGTTTGCCGCAGCGGCAGCGGCCGCCAGCGCGCCGGTTACCGCTTCGGGCACGGCTGCAGCCGCGGCCCCGGTAACGCCGCCGGCAGATGCTGCCGCAGCCGCGGCACAGTCGATGGACCCGAACGCTGAAGCCGCGCAGGCGGCCAACCGTGCAACCGACGCT
>JBEKNG010000131.1:0-10345 GCA_049523075.1 Paraburkholderia sp. | reverse complement strand
AAAAAAAGCCCCGGTCGATGTGACTCGGGGCTCGGGTTCAGGACATCGCGGTTGGGTCCGGCGGTTCGGAGCTTTTCAGGAAACTAGTTACGCGCCGGAGATCGTAGCGGGGTAGACGGATGGCGGAGTTCGACGCCGCCAGCCCACAACACGCATCTGGTGTGGCGGCGGGCGGCTAAAGAAAAAGGACCCCACCCAACAGCGGGCCCTAAAGCGAGTACGACGACAATACAGCAGACTGCGGGGCGCTCTTCAATCCGCTAACCCCGGGCTCGCATCTGTTTGCATGACGACGTCCAGCATAGAGCTGGCGTACGGCGCCTAGTTACGCAAACAGACGTGTAAAGGGTGCGCTGTTTACGTCATCGTTGGTGTTGCTCCCGGGCGTAATCGTTGGTTGCGACCGCACCTATCTGTGAAGCGTTTGCAGATGCACGGGTGCGGTCTTCCCCGTGACTTCACCCCCGTTGTCACAAATGACCGCGGGGACGCGCACGGAACCACTGTCGATGAATGGGAAAAAAAGCGCCCAGACCGTGAAGGCCTGAGGGAAGCCATCGGGAGCCCGACGGCGGAGGTATTCGAAATGAAACGGCCCGCTATCGCGGCTAGAGCCGGTGCGGGTCAGCTCTTTGTTTGGTGGCGCGCAGATGTGCTGCGCGCTCAGTAGACGATGCTAACAACCGGGTAAGTCGCTAACAGACCGTCACGCTGACTGGTTAGTGGCCACGGTAAAGCGAGTTTGGGCCTGTAAATGCCGACGCTGCACGGGCGCCAGATTCCGACGATCCGCTCACAACGCCACCGACGCCGCTCGTTGAGCCATTCTCGGCAGCCACCTTCGCTTCAGCAGCCTGAATCTGTGCCGGATAAGTGGTACGGTCACCCTGGCCCGGACGCCAGCCAGTCTGCTCAAGCTGGACGAGTTCAGCGCGTACCTGCGCACGGGTGACAGGTTGGTTCGATTGAGCGAACGCGGCAACCGGAGCAGCAAGGGCAGCGGCAACAACAACGGCTTGAATAAAGGATTTCATGGTTACGACCTCCAGACTTTGTTTTGTCCTGCTACGAACAGCCCTGTTCGTAAATCAGTAACAACAGTCTAGGGAAATGGCGACTTAGGGTAAATACCTAGTTTATGAAATCACCTTTCGAGCACATCGCACAATCCGAACCGCACGTTAGCGCAACTTTGATGGCCGCGAGCTTAAAGGGGCTGCGCAGAATACAGCCGTTTATCGACGTACCTCTGGCGCCCGTTGGCCCTATCAGACGTAGTTCGGCCGGCGATGCGGCGGCTGGCGATGATGACGCGGCGGCGGCACCTGGCGGCAGCGACGCACCAGATGGCCGCGATACCAGACGTGTTTGCATACGACGCGTGGGCGCGCATCGGCAGTGACGGGTGCGAATGCTGTGGCAAATGCCATAAGCAGGATGAGCGATACAAATTTGCGCACAGATCGATCCTCGAATAGGGCCCAGGTACTCGGCGGCGGCGAACAGCGCATCTTGCTTTGCCCACTTCGACAGCAAATGGACCGTGTTACGAGTTCCGACGTTGCCAGAATCTGGTTACATGGGGTTACGCGGAAACAGAAAAAGAAAAAGGGTTACACGCCGAAACGTGTAACCCTTTGATTCTATGGTCGGAGCGATAGGATTCGAACCTACGACCCTCTGATCCCAAATCAGATGCGCTACCAGGCTGCGCTACGCTCCGACGAATCAAAGATCATATCTTGTCAGACCTATCGGCGTCAATCGCGAAATGCGAAAAACCTAAAACAAATGCACGCATGCCGCATTTAGCAGGTCAGGCATCGCTCGCGCTCTCGGGCATCGACGGGGCGCTTCTGCCCATCGTACAGTACACACGCTCGCCGTTCGATCCAGACCGAGTCACCGAATTCATGTGTGCGATAGCGATGCGCCTCGAGTTCCTCGCTCGCCCCCAACAGCGTCAAGGTGTCGGTAAAGGCGCGCAATAAGGTGTAGTGGCTCGTATCCGGTTCGTGCGTGCCAGATACGATCACGTCAGCGACGCGCAACTTCGTCTGCGGCCCGATCCGCTGCGTCGCGATACCGTCACCCGCGTGCACGACGCCGTCGCGGCTCGCCGCATGTTCCAGCGCCCGCACCACCGTCGTGCCGATCGCCACGACGCGCCCTTGCCGCGCGCGGGTTGCCGCGATCAGTGCAGCCGTTGCGGCAGGAATGCGGTAGGGCTCATCGAGTGGCAAGCGCTGATCGAGTGCAGCATCGCCCGTGGAAGACAGGCCCGCTGCGTGCGTGAGGGTCGCAAACGGAATGCCGCGTGCATGCAGCGCATCGACGGTGTGCCAGTCGAGCACGAAGCCCGCCGACGGTGGTTCGAACGCCACCGGCTGCGCAGCGATCGGTGTCCAGACGTCCCACAAGGCGAGCGGCTCGTGCAGATGCGAGTACTGAACCGGCCTACCTTGTTCTGCCAGTGCGCGCCAGATGTGGGCCGCATCCCCATGGAATTGCAGTTCGACAAGACGTGGATGATCCAGCATGCGCACGATGTTTGCGCTGAGGATCCCGAGTGTCAGCCGGTCGCCGGGCGCGAACGCAGGCGGGGCAATGCGCGCTTCGGTCGGCGTGTGGAAGTCTCCCGCGCCGAATACCACTGCGGTAAAGCGTTTGACCTCTTCGGGATTGAGCGACGCGCGACCCGCGAGGCGGACTTCGATCTGCGCGCTGCTGCGACGATGGATGCCTTGCAGGCTAGCAGGCATCGTCGCAGCGTCGTTCGCTATGACGCAATCGCCCGGGCGCAGCAGCGTCGCAAACGCGCTGCGTGGACGATGCTCGATGTGCCCGCGCGGATCAATCACCAGCAGGCGCGCATCGTGGGGACGTTGAAGAGGCAAGGTGGCAGCGCGCATTGTCATGCTCGTTCTCCCTCAGTGGTGATGATCCCGGTGGTGGATTGCCGCAGCGCCTGCAACGCCGCTTCGATGGCATCGGCGAATTCACGGGCGGCGTCAGCAGGGCGCTTCAATGTCGCGGGGTCGTCGCCGGGCGCGGCGAGTGCATGGAGCGGCGTGTCCATGTCGCCTGGATCGAGCGACAGCACGCTCACGCGCTGGGCAGCCAGCTCCTTGTCCCAGATGCGGCTGAGATGACGCAGCGCGGCCTTGCTGGCACCGTACGCGCCCCACGTTGGATACGGCTCGATGGCGGCATCACTCGAGACGTTCAGCACGACTGCGCCGCCTCGTTCGCGGGCCGCGGCGGTGAGCGAGCCGAGCAAAGCGCGGGTCAGGCGGAACGGCCCGAGCAGATTGGTCGCGAGCGCCGTCTCGAAGTCTTCGCATGTTGTGTCGCCAAGCAGCGCGAGCGGCACGGGTCCAAGCGCCGACGCATTGTTCACCAGCACGTCGACGCCGCCGAGCAGGCCGCTGATCTGCGTCGCAAGCGGATAGATGTCTTCCTTGTCCGCGATGTCGCCGACGATCCCGGCCACTTGCGAGCGCGCCGCCGTCACCTCGGCCACGCGCCGCCGGTGGCGTGCGACGAAGGCGACGCTCGCCCCGCGCGCCAGCAGCTCGTCCAGCAGTGCGAGGCCGAGTCCCGAGGTGCCGCCTGTGAGTGCGACGCGGATGCCATGCAGCGTTTTGTCGTTTGGTTTCATGCGGGTTCTCCGGTTCAGGGCGAGACGATCGCTTCACCTGCGCTGTCTCGATGGCCCGATAATAGGAACCCCACGCCGCACGGCCGAGTGCGATGTCCAACTCCTTGTCAGAAAGTCGATACGATGGACGAGACCGCTTACGAACCCGCTCGCGAGACCTCACCCGATACAGCACACGCGGCCCAGCATCTGGCGCGCAATCTGGTGGCGTTACGGCATGCCCGCGTACTCACGCAGGAGGGACTCGCGAAGGCGTCGGGCGTGCCGCGCTCGACGGTCGCGAATCTGGAGTCGGGTGAGGGCAATCCCTCGCTGGCGGTGCTGATGAAGGTGGCGGGCGCGCTTGGCGCGCCGCTCGACGAACTGCTCGCCTCGCCGCGCGCCAAGGTGCGCAAATGGTCCGTCGACGATATCTCCGCGCAAAATCGCGGCAACGGTTTGACGATCCGTCCGCTGGTCCCGGAACCGATGCCGGACGGCATTCTCGAGACGATGGCCTTTGCGCCGGGCGCTTATATGCGCGGCACGCCGCACCTGCCTGGCACGCGCGAGTATTTCACCTGCATGGAAGGGCGGGTCGCGATTTTCGTGGCGGGAGAACGGCACGGACTCGAAACCGGCGACGTACTCGCGTTTCCTGGGCATGCGCCGCATTCGTATCGCAACGAGGATACGCAGAGCAAAGCGCTGGGGGTGTCGATCGTCGTGCTGGCGAAGGCAGGCGTATAACCGCACGCACCTGCAACGGTCGCAAGTGCATGAGTCGAAGCCGCGCGCGTTCACCTGAAGCAGCGTTGCGCCAGACAGCAACATTGACCCTCGCCGCCCAGGCTTCGATGCCTCGCAGCAAGGTCAATCGTAGTAACAGGTCGTTGCAGGTTGCGCCGCTCAGGTGCCGCGACGCCAATACGGATTAATGCCTGCGCCGTATCCGGCTGAGCATGTGATGCCCGGACAACCAGTGGTGCATCATCCCTTCACCGTTGTGTTCGCGCCGGTAGGTCCGTGATTCGAAAATCGACAGGCCTATCAACACAACGAGGCCCACGGCGAGCCCGATGAAACCTGCGATCGATTCGGTGTCCATGGCAGTCTCCTTCGACGATTGCAGCCATGAGTACATAGTAGTTCAGACTTCGTGAAAACGGGGCGTGCGCGGTGCATGGTCAGGTGTCGCAGGAAGCGCCGCTGCTGCGGCCAGGCCTTTGCAGGTAGACTCTCGGCGCGCCTGTTTTGTTATGTTCAATTTTGAGAGTCTATGAATCGCGTCCTTCTGATTGTCTTTGCTGCGGCGGCCCTCGCGGGCTGTTCGAACGATCCTGCTTTCGGCCACCATGGTCCGGCCCCGAAAGACCCGCCTGATTACCACGGCGTGCCTACCGACGACCGTCCGCCGTCCATCCAGGAGACGCCGGATGCGCCGCAAACTGCTCCGAAGCAAGCCGCGCCGCAATAACTGCTGTAGGGCGCTGCCTGACGGTGGCGTTGACCGGGACGAGTTCCTCGTTCGAGGACTTCCGGCACGTTTGTGCATGCCTCATGGAGCGCACCGCTGAACGGGGAGGCGAAGCGCCGGCGCGGGCACGCCGACACTTCTGACCCGCGCAGACTGTTCGCGCGGAGAGCACGGGCTGATCCCATTCTAGGGTGCGCGGCCCGCGCGATATGTATGCGCTTGTTTCAACCCGTAACTGGAACTCGCAGAGCGGAGCGCTTTGCGACTCAACCGGCTAGTTGCACCGGCGAGACACGGTGCGTGGCAAATGGCAAATGGCAAATGGCAAATGGTACATGGCGCGTCAGCGTGGCGCCGCCCCATTCAATCGCGTTCCTGCACGCAGACCCAAGGCGAGACCACCACCGCCCAGAGATTCGGATCGCGCGCGGCGAAATCGCCGGCCGTCTCGGCCTGGATCCGCTCGAGCAGTCCCGATGAGAGCCACTGGGTGACTTGCGTTGTGTCGTCGCTGGCGATGGCTTCCGCGACGCTCACCAGATCGAGGTCGCGTGCGACGTGCAGCAGGATGCCACGGGCAAAGAAGCGCTCGAGTTCCGGCCAGCCGATCTGCGCGGTTTCCGCGAGCAGCGAGAGGTAGAGCGGACTGTGGGCGGCTTCGTTCGAGGTCATCGGAGTAGAGGGGAATCGGCGGCGCCGTTACTATAAACCATCGTAGCGCGTCCGCCACGGCCGCCGCAGGTTCCGGTACGCTTGGCATTTTGCGCCGGATTGGCGCCCGGCGCTTTGCTCTTACTTCACCGGACTCCGCGGTCCTTGGGTGCGGCACGCGCCGCCACCGAACAGGAACAGCTTTTTCATGTCGATCAATTCTACGACGCCGGCCGCCGGCGTTCACACCGTCGCTGACGCGACGCTCGCACGCGAAGACGTACAGCAGTTGATCGGCACTAACCGGCAGCCGCTACGTTTCGAAGACTGCGATTTCGAAGGTGCGGACCTGTCGCGGCTCGATCTGCGCAGTGCCGAATTTCACCGTTGCACCATCGTCGAGACTTCATTTTTCGGCGCAGCGTTGACGCAAAGCCGTTGGCTGCGTTGTCGTGGACGGCAGGCCGACTTCGCCTCTGCGGACCTCGTCGATGCTGTGTTTCAGTCCAGCGATCTCAACAACACGAGCTGGCGTCGCGCCAAACTTGCCTCCGCCAGCTACAGCGGTTGCAAGCTGACCGGCGCAAATTTCGAGGGCTGCGGCGCGCTGGGTCTGAGTTTTGTCGAAACGCTGCTGATCGGTGCGTATCTGCGCGGCCTGTCGTTTCGCAAAGCCACGCTGCAGGAACTCGATTTCTCCGATGCCGATCTGGCCGGCGCGGATTTTCGTGAGGCGATCTTCGAAGGCGGCAGCCTCAAGGACGCCAGTCTCAAGGGTGCCCGCTTTGATGGTGCCGACTTGCGCCTCGTTGATCTGAGCGGCGTGCGGCTCGTCGACGCGGGTCTCTTTAAGGGCGCGACGATTTCGCATCAGCAGGCCGCCGTGCTGGTCACCGAACTGGGTTTGCGCGTGCTCTGATCCGCCTGTGTCAAACAGGTGAATGATGTCCGACGCCCGCTGTCATACGTGGGGGGCCTGCAATGTCAGGCCATGTCGATCTCGAATGTGCGGAAACGATCATTCAACGATTTATCTCGACATATTGAACAGATAAAATGCTCCGCACGATGCGAATAAATCCAAAAAATACGACGAAAGCCGTTGGTGGCATGGAGAGGCTTTGCGATTAAATTCATTGAAGGGTGCGCTTTCGCACCAAGACTCGCAGATCACGATAATGGAAAGTGGCGCGTTTTAAGATTTAACAATTCTTCGGGAGTCTGGCCGAATTTTTGTGGCGCAGCATTGCCTTAAGAGGCATATTCTGTAAGGGTTTGGCGTTATTCAAATGATGTTTTTTCGGGCCCGTTAGAGCTCGTCACCTTGTTTCATTTGGCTCTCTTTATTCAATTTATTTCATTATTTTAGGTTCACGGAATGTGTATTCCGTGCGCAGACTCACATTTTTTGCAAAATTAATTGATTGCATGACCCTGATCGCGTTGATAGATTCTGTACTGGCGCATGGTGAACCGGTCCTTTACCGATATGCGCCGAACCCCCGTTAGCCCGGCCCTCGAGCCGGGCTTTTTTTCGCGTGATTAGGGAAATTGCATTTGATGCGGCTTATTCCGCTTTAATTGACATTGAGCGCGAGGTTACACGTGATGCGCATGATCAATCGTCACGCCAGTGAGAGCCTGTCGTGACGGTTGGGCGGTGCGCCGCGAATAGCCTCGCCGCCAGGAAAGGCGGCGTGTGCACCGCCTCGGCCGCTACTGCTTGCAGCGGACTACCATCGAACGGTTCTTGACGTTCGCACCGAAAATGCCGCCGACCGTTCCGCCGGAGGTCGCGCCATTGTCAACGTCCTTCGAGACCACGTCGTAGCCGTACGCGCCGCATACTTCCCCTGCGCGTTTGTAGCATTCGGCCCAACTCTCGCTGGCATCGCTGCCGCTGCAATTGATGGCAAAGCCGGTGTCGCCGCTGGGTAGGTAGGTCATTTTGGTGGTACTGGAGCAGCCGCCGAGGCTCGCGAGCGTCAGGGCGGCGCAGCTCGCCAGCACGGCGACAGTCGTTGCGGTCCAGCCAGATTTCATTGGAAGCTCCTCACAGACTGGGGTGACGGACATGGCAGCTCGCCATGTCCGATGTCAGATGGAGCGCCGCACGGGAGTCGAGGTTCCCGTGCGGGCAGCCGTCAACCTGGGAAAGACGCAATTAACGTGCCGGTAGCGCGCGCGACGGGTCGATCGAACGGCCCTGATAGCGCAATTCGAAGTGGAGCATCACCCGATCCGCGTCAGTGTCGCCCATTTCGGCGATCTTTTCCCCTTGCGTCACGCTTTGGCCTTCCTTCACGAGCAACACGCGGTTATGCGCATACGCGGTCAGATAGTCCGCATTGTGCTTGAGGATCAGCAGGTTGCCGTAACCACGCAGGCCATTGCCGGCGTACACCACGGTACCGGCGGCCGCCGCGACGACTGGCGTACCCGCGCTGGCGGCGATATCGATGCCTTTCGAGTTCGACCCGTCGAAGCGGCGGATCACCGTGCCGTTGACCGGCCAGATGAGCGAAATCGAGGTCGCTGGCGCGGGGGCTGGCGACACGTCATCTGGCGCGCTGCGTGGTGCCGGCGCGGCAGCGGCGCTGCCACGACTGCTGCTACGGGCGCCGCCGCTTGCCGTCGCGGCCGTCACCGGCGCCGAAGCGCCAGGCGGCGCGACGCGCAGCACCTGGCCAACCTCGATGCTGTCCGGATTCGACAGGTTGTTCCAGCGCACGATGCTCTGGACCGACTGCCGGTTGCTGCGGGCGATCTTCGACAAGGTATCGCCCCGTTCGACGCGGTAGAACCCCGGACCGACTGGCGCAGACCCGCATGCGGCGAGCACTGCAAGCAACGACACGCAAGCGAGCCGTTTCATTCTTCTTGTTCCCAACATTGGACCTCGCAAAGCGCTGTCGCGCGCCGATCCCGATCACGCGACAGGTGGGCAAAAATGTCCGATTCTAACGGTTCTGCAGCGCAGCACGCGAAACGGGACGGCGCCGCGCAGGCGGCACGGGGGCAGGCAAAGGCTGGCCGCGCATCGCGGCCAGCCTTTGCGTGGCGAATCAGCGCGTGGCGCCGACGGTGATGCGCAGTGCAGCTGTCTCAGTCTGGCCCGGTTCGAGCCAGCGCAGGCCAAGGCCGTTGTGGATCGCATCGGGCAGGCCGAGCCAGGGCTCGACGCAATAGAAGTCCGACTCCGCAGCCTCGGTCCATGTGGTGACCGAGTACCAGGGCACCGAGCCTGGTCGTTGCAGGTCGATCGTGATCGTGCGGTTCAGGCCGGGCGCCACGAGCCGCACCGGCCGTTCCGGCTCGCCGTCGAGACAGTGGAAGCGGTCGAGAATGCTTGCCTCGTCGAGCGTATAGCGCGGCTCACCCGGCTCGGCGGCGCTGATCGAGCCGTCGGCCTGCTGAAAACGGCGCTCGGTGCGCGGCAGCTCCAGCACGGTCTCACCGCGTTGCGTGTGGGGCAGCGAGAAGTAGAAGTGATGGCCGGCGTAGTAGGGCAGCGCGGTGGTACCGGTGTTGACGGTCGTGAGCTCGACGTCGAGCGTGTGGTCGTTGGCAAGACGATAGACCGCCTCGAAGCGGAAGCCGAACGGATAGCCGGTGCGGGTGGCGTCGCTGTCGGTGAGCGTCATGCGCAACGTGGCGTTTTCACCTGCGGTACCGGCAGCCGCCGACGCGGGTTCGAGCGCGGCCGCAAACGGCAGGTCGCGCGCGAAACCATGCATCGGCAAATCGCGCACCGTGCCGGCGGCGTCGCGCCAGCGGCCGATCTGGCCGTCGACGCGATGGCGCCCGAGAAACGGAAACAGCAACGGATTGCCGCCGCGGATTTTCGGGGGCTGGCTCCAGTCGGCCACATCGGGCCAGTGGATCACCGGCTGGCCGTCGATATGCCACGACAGTAGCCGGCCGCCGGCTTGCGGCGCGAAGCGCAAGAGCGATGCGCCTTGCGCGATCTCAATGATGTCCTGATGCTGGAATTGGGCCATGTTGGACGGTCTGGTTGGAAGCAGGTGTGGAAGCAGTGAGTTCGTGGGCCGCGGTCAAAGGGGCGGCACGAGGCCGATTTTGCGCTGCTTTGGGCTGCGGGGAAACCCTTCTCGGGCAATTACGGGTTCGCGGCGCCGCGAAGGGTGACCATAATCCGCCAGATCGCCCGGTCGTTTCAAGCGCCCGGCTGACCGGCTTCCGGAGGTGTTATGGATCTCGCAATGGCAATGGGCATGGCCCTGTTCGGCATGTTTGCCGTCAGCACGGCGTATTTTTTCTACCAGCTCGGGCGCTGAGCGTCGACGCCCTGATGCCTCATGCGCCGCCTCCTGCGACGCGGGGTCTATCCCATTCGTCACCTCGAACAGACTCGCCACCACAGCGGCCGAAATGGCTTGCAGCGGCGTAACAACCGTTTCGAGTTGTGTCGCAATGCATCAAAATTTCCGCAAACGTGGCTCAAACGCTTGGCGCTGACATAGCGGCCAGGCATAATCGGTGCGCTTCCAGGCGTCGGCTCCACCAGGCCGGCGTGCTGCTCCTTGATTTTTCACCCACTGAAAGGACCGCCGCGT
>JBEKNG010000130.1:0-10391 GCA_049523075.1 Paraburkholderia sp. | reverse complement strand
TGACGATCAGCGGCGGCGAGAAAGCGAGGATATCGCCCGTGAAGCGGACCAGCACGCCGGCCTCGAAGCATTTGACGAAGGCCTCATAGGCGCGTGCGCCCGGTGCGCCGTCGCGCGGTTCGAGCTCGATCCCGGCGACCATGCCGACATTGCGAATGTCCTTCACATACCTGGCATCGCGCAGCGCGTGAGCCGCCGCCTCGAACACCGGAGCGAGCGAGGCAGCCCGGCCGAACAGGTCGTCGCGGCGATACAGATCGAGCGTAGCCACTGCAGCGGCAGCCGCGACCGGATGCGCGGAATACGTATAGCCGTGGAACAGCTCGATCGCCCCTTGCGCGCCGCCATTGACGATGGTGTCGTGGATCGTGCGGCTGGCGGCCACCGCGCCCATCGGAATCGCGGCGTTATTGATGGCCTTGGCCATGGTCAGCAGATCCGGCGTGACGCCGAAGTACTCGCTCGCCGTGGCTCTGCCCAGACGCCCAAAGCCGGTAATCACTTCGTCGAAAATCAGCAGGATGCCGTGTTTGGTACAGATGTCGCGCAGCTTCTTCAGATAGCCCTGCGGCGGAACCAGCACGCCCGTGGAGCCGGCCACCGGTTCGACGATCACCGCGGCGATCGTCGAGGCGTCATGCAGCGTGACGATGCGCTCGAGCTCGTCGGCCAGATGCGCGCCCCATGCGGGCTGGCCCTTCGAAAACGCGTTGTGTTCGAGGTTATGAGTGTGCGGTAGATGATCGATCGCCGGCAGCAGCGCCCCGGAGAAGGTCTTGCGATTCGGGGCGATGCCGCCCACCGAGATGCCGCCGAAGCCCACGCCGTGATAGCCGCGTTCGCGACCGATCAGACGGGTACGCTGGCCTTCGCCACGCGCGCGGTGATAAGCCAGCGCGATCTTCAGCGCCGTATCCACCGACTCGGAACCCGAGTTCGTGAAGAAAATCCGGTCAAGGCCGGCGGGCATCAGTTCGGCGACCTTCGATGCCGCTTCGAACGCGAGCGGGTGGCCCATCTGGAAGGTCGGCGCGAAGTCGAGCGTCGAAAGCTGCTGGGTGATGGCAGCGACGATCTCGTCGCGGCAATGGCCGGCGTTCACACACCAGAGCCCCGCGCAGCCGTCGAGCACCTCGCGCCCGTCCGTCGTGCGGTAATACATGCCCTTGGCCGATTCCAGCAGGCGCGGCGCGGCCTTGAACTGGCGATTGGCGGTGAACGGCATCCAGAAAGACGACAGGTCGTCGATGACGGGGCGCGAAGTCATGGTTTTCTCCTCGAAGTGGTCCGCCAGGTAGACTTCCTTCGACCGGAGGAAGTCCCTGTGGGGATGGGGCGTTGCGCAACTGTAGCGTCCGCGGTTAAATGGCGGACATAAACAGTTGATGCACTGCGCGGCTAACTGTGCAGGCGAAGTTGCTGCAACTGTGTTGGTCGGTTGACTGTTCCGTACCTTACCCCGTTTGCCCCACTGGCTCCAATCGCAACATCGCGTCCCCCCGCCATGATCGAACTTGAACTGGAACGCGACCGCCGCAGCGCGCCCACCCTTGTCGAACAGCTTGTGCAAGGCTTTGCGCGCGCCATCGAGGCGCAGTCCCTGCGGGCTGGCGCGCTGCTACCGTCGGTACGGCAACTGGCGACGAGTCACGAACTAAGCACGTTTACCGTGATGGAGGCTTACAACCGTCTGGTTTCGATGGGTCTGGTAGTCGCCCGGCGCGGCTCGGGATACCGGGTGGCGGCGAGTGCGCAGGCCGCGCGCGCGAGCGCGACCGACTGGCAACCGCCCAACCTGACCGCAACCTGGCTGCTCTCCGACGTGTTCGCCGACCATTCGGTGCCGATCAAGGCGGGTGGCGGCTGGCTGCCGAACGAATGGGTCAACGAAAGCGGCCTGCAGCATGCGCTGCGGGCGATGAGCCGGGTGCCGGGGCCGCGTCTGGGCGATTACGGTCATCCATATGGTTTTGCGCCGCTGCGCGAACGGATTGCCGGCCAGCTCGACCGGCACGGCTTGCCGGTCGAGGTGTCGAACGTGCTGCTCACGCAGGGCGCGACCCAGGGCCTCGATCTGATCGTGCGGACGCTGCTGCGCGCCGGGGATGTGGTGCTCGTCGAAGATCCCGGCTATTGCAACCTGCTGCAGATTCTCAAGCTGGCGGGGCTGATCGTGTACGGCGTGCCGCGCACGCCGGCCGGCGTCGATACGGACGTGCTGGAGACGCTGGTGGCAACCCACTGCCCGAAGGCGATCTTCGTCAACACAACGCTGCAGAATCCGACTGGTGCGACCTTCGGCATGGCCGCGGCATTCCGACTGCTGCAGATCGCGGAACGGGCGCGCATGTGGGTGATTGAGGATGACGTGAGCCGCGAACTCGCGCCGCCGGGCGCGCCGCTGTTCGCCGCGATGGAGGGCCTGCAACGTGTGCTCTACGTGGGCGGGTTCTCGAAGACGGTCACGCCGGGATTGCGCTGCGGCTATGTGGTCGCCGAGCGCGACGTGCTGCGCGAACTGGCCCGCACCAAGATGGCAGTGGGGCTGACCTCTTCGGAGACGATCGAGCGCATCGTCGACAAGGTGCTGCTCGAAGGGCGCTATGCGCGTCATGTGGAGGATGTGAACGAACGGCTCAAGGCTGCACACGCGGTGGTGGAAGAGCGGCTCGATGGGTTGGGACTCGAGCTGTTCCACCGGCCGCGTGCTGGGTTGTTTCTGTGGGCGCGTTTGCCCATCGAGCCTGAGCGGGCCGGCGAGGTGGCGACGGCCGCGCTCGCGCATGGCATCTGGCTCGCGCCGGGTTCTTATTTCAGGCCGGATGATGCGGCGAGCGCCTGGTTCCGCTTCAACGCGCCGTATTCAACTGACGATGCGTTGTGGCGGTTCATCGAGCGCGTGGGCGACGCGTGATTTAGCTCAGCAACCGCGCCGCGATCGGATACAGCGTCGTCACGAGCAGCAGCGCCATCACTACGTTGAAGAGGCGCAGACGCTTCGGGTCCGCGAGCACTTGCCGCATCGCCGTACCGAAACCGGCCCACAGCGAGATGCACGGAAAACCGATCACGTAAAACAGCAGCGCCATCAACAGCACGTTTTTGCTGAAGCTCTCGCTGACATGAATGGTCGTGGCGGCGGTCAGCACCATCATCCATGCTTTCGGATTGACCCACTGGAAGGCGGCCGCTTCGTAAAACTTCATCGGCCGGCGTTCTCCGTTGCGCAGTTTGACTTCGCCCGAGGTGCCGATTTTCCATGCGAGATACAGCAGATAGGCCACGCTGGCGATTTCCAGCGCCGTGTATAGCACCGGAAAACGCTGAAACGCCTCGCCAAGACCGAAGCCGACCGCCAACATCAGCATTACCACCCCCAGGCTAATGCCGAACAGGTGCGGCAGTGTGCGGCGAAAGCCGAAATTGACGCCCGAGGCGAGCAACATGGTGTTGTTCGGTCCCGGCGTGATGGAGGTGACGAGCGCGAACAGGATGCCGGCGGGCAGAGCGCTGAGGGGTTCGAAGGACATGGGTGGCTCCGGTGTCGATGCGTTTTAACGCAGTTTATCGACATGAGCCAGTACAGTAACTGTACAGATTGGAGGATGGTGTCCGGTACAGATGGGTCTACCCTGTGCTCAAAGTAATCACGCATTGCCCAAGATATCCGGCGAAATCTCCAGGTCCTTCCGCCAAACCAGACCGACGGTCATTGGTGGCACGCGCAGTATTAGATTCGGTCGATCGCGGGACGCGCAGCATCGAGAACCCGAACGATTCCACGTATGCCTGCACGCGGCGAGCGATATCCTGCACCTTGGCGCCCGGGCGAACCAGGCTAATACCAAGACACATGGCCTGATAGCCGACCGACATCAGCAGACGCGCCACGGAGCTTGTTTCCTCGCCGACAATCCCCATCCGCTGGGTGTCGCCGCACCATCCTACCTCCTTGATGCTCACGTCGACGCCGAAAAGGTCGCCCTTCTTCAAGGGCAGGTCGTTTGGCTCGCCGCTGAAGGCATTCTCATTGTGCGCGATGGAGATGCACGCATACTCGCTCGAGTCGTAGCCGGAAAGATCCTCCCGGTCGACTTCGGCATGGTACTTGTTGACGATCAGATCATAGGCGAGGTAATTGATCTGACGCGACGTGACGCCGGGTTGAATGTGAGGGGTAAGTTCCTGCAGAACCTGCGCCGCGATACGCCCTGCGACGCGCAGCATCGCTATTTATTAAGGAATTTTAATTGAGATCTTGTTGTAATCTACATTGTGGCTCATATATCACCGCCTTCTCTTCTATTGATGTGTATTGGGATCCTGACATGCCCAACTTGCATCGTTGGATGCTCCGGTCAGGCAACAGCTGTCACATGGGGATCGGCCGATTGCGTAGAGCGCACTTAAATAGCTGCGAGAGCGTAAGTCGATTTCACTTCGGGACTCCTTGGGGCGAATGGGCGTCGCTCTGATTTCATTGAGCGTCCCGAGTATGGAATGAGTGATAGCTCATATTTATACTCGCATCTCTCGACCATGCCTTCACCCCGGAAGAAACAGCTGCAACCCAGAAAACGTCCCGCTCAGGCGCGGTCCGCCGAGACGGTGGCGGTGATTCTCGCTGCCGCTGCTCACATTCTGGAAAGAGACGGATATGGTCAATACTCAACGAATGCCATCGCAAAGCATGCGGGCGTTAGTATCGGCTCTCTCTATCAATACTTTCCCGGCAAGGATGCGATCACGATCGCACTGATCCAGCAAGAAGGTACGCGCGTGTTCGGGGCCATCGAGAAAGCCAGCCTGATCGATAACTGGCAGGATGCGCTGCGGGCCATGATTGACGTTGCTGCACGACATCAGATGGCGCGGCCCGCGCTTGCGCGGATATTGGATGTGGAAGAATCCCGATTGCAACCTGAGAACGGCACGGCTGAGATTGCGGCGATCCTGGAGGCGGTTCTCAAGCGTGGATTGAGCAGTGCGATGCCCATCGGCCATCGCACGCCCGCGATCGACGTCGTCGCCATTGTCCGAGGCGTTGCGGACATGGCTGCCGAGCAGCAACACCCCGGCCTGGACGATTTACGGCATCGATTGGACTGTGCCGTTTTTGGCTATTTGGCCTTGGCATGCCCAGGGTGCGCTGAATTGCTTTCTGCCGCAACACAGACAGACGAGGCGCATTTGCGCGCCGCACAAAAACGGCCACGGGAGCGCGTCAAGGTGTCGTGCCAGAGAACCCAACGCCGAGGCAGGATACCCAAACGGTACCCCTAATCGTTACTACCCATATAGAACACTCCGAGCCAATGCTATTGTTGTCTGTGCATTCTTAATTGCTGCACTGTATCTGGCAAATGTTGCTCCACGATCGCACATAAGCATCGGAGAACAGACAATGTCCATCAGCAATACGGGGCGGAACCTGTACCGCGTCATCCGTATCGGGACGACAATGGCGGCACTCGGTCTCGCAGCGTCGGCCTACGCGGCGGGAGACCCCATCAAGATCGGGGTAATCGGCGAGGAATCGGCGGTGGCCGGCGCGTCGATCACCAAGGCCGCTCAGCTCGCGGCGGACGAAATCAATGCGCACGGCGGCGTCGACGGCAGGCCGATCCAGATCATCGCTTACGACGACCACTCGTCGGCTTCCGACGGGGTGCGCGCGTTCCAGCGAGCCGCCACCCAGGACAAGGTCGTGGCCGTGATCGGCAGCTACATCAGCGAGGTGGCGCTGGCGATGGAGCCCTGGTCAGCGCGCCTCAAGATGCCTTTCATTACGCCAGGTGCGGCAAGCAACGACATCTCCAAGCAGGTCCACGACGACTACGATCATTACAAGTACACCTTCCACGGCTGGATGACCTCGGCCTTCATCGCCCAGTCGATCTGCGACTTCTCGCATGACATTCTGGTGGGCCAGTTCAAGATGAAGACAACGGTCGTGATGAGTGAGGATGCCGCATGGACCAAGCCGCTCGACGAGCGCTTCCTCGAATGCCTGCCGAAGGCAGGGCTCAAGGTGCTCGATCACATCCGCTTCAATCCGGATACGACAGACTTCACGCCGATCTACAACCAGATCGAAAGCAAGCATCCCGATACGATCACCACCGGCATCAGCCACGTGGGGGTGCAGCCTACGGTACAGTGGCATGACCAGCAGGTACCGATTCCGCTGACCGGACAAAGTTCGCAGGCCACGACCACTAGCTTCTGGAAAGACACCAACGGCGCGACCGAAGGTGTCATCACGGCCTCCGCCGCCGCTCCCGGTGTGGCGATTACGCCGAAGACGGTGCCCTTCGTCGATGCGTACACCAAGCAGTTCGGCGTGTCGCCGGCCTATTGCGGCTTCACGAGCTACGACCTGGTTTACATCCTCGCGGACGCGATCAGGCGCAACAAGGGCGCGACGGATCCGGACAAGATGGTCGATGCGCTCGAGAAGACCGATTACATCGGGACGGTCGGCCGCTGGCAGTTCTATGGCCGGAACGACCAATTCACCCATGCGCTGAAATACGGTCCGGGTTATATCACCGGCATCGACCTGCAATGGCAGCACGGCAAGCAAGTCGCGATCTGGCCAAAAGCTCTCGCCAACGGAACAGTGAAGTTCCCGTCCTTCATCAAGCTGCAGCAGGCAAGCGCCAACTAGTCGCGCAACGTAGGTAAGGTAGATAAGGCCGGGCGCCGGGATTATCCTGGATCCTGGCCGCATCTCAGGCAACGGATTCCGGCCGTTAGCCGAACCAAAGGGTAGCGTATGGTCTGGCTGCAAATTCTCATCGACGGCTTTGCCATCAGTTCCCTGTATGCGCTGGGCGCGATCGGCTTCACGCTGATTTTCGGCGTATCCGGTGTGCTGAACCTGGCGCACGGCGGCGTGATGCTGGTTGCGGCGTTGATGGGCTGGATGTTGGCCGGCGAGGCCGGCCTCGGCACCTGGCTCGGCACGCTGCTCGGCGTCCTTGCCGGCCTGGTCGCGGCGTACATCACCTATCTGATGGTCGTGCGGCCGATTCAGCGTTCCTCCGCAATTCCGCGTGAGGAGAAAGAGATTTTCGTGCTGACCGGCACGCTGCTGTGGGGCATCATGATCCAGCAGGGCATGGCCTACATCTTCACCGACAACCCGGTGACGATGCGCCCCCTGTTCCCGGGCGTCGCGACCATTGCGGGCGTGCGTACGCCGCTCAACGAGGTGATGATCGCTGTCGTTTGCTGGGTCGTAATCGGCCTGCTCTGGTTTTTCGTCAATCGCACGCGGGCCGGCAAGGCGCTGCTCGCCGCATCGATGAATCCGCGCGGGCTGACGTTGCTCGGCTTCGAGCTCTCCCGCGTCTATTTGCTCGCGTGGACCCTGTACGGTGTGCTCGCAGGCGTCGCGGGCGTGCTGCTTGCGTCCTTCCTTGGTGTCAGTTCCAACAACACGGGCCAGCTCACGGCAAGCGCTTTTTCGATCGTGGTGCTGGGCGGGCTGGGCAGTGTGTCGGGCTCCCTGATGGCCGCGTATGTGGTCGGCTATCTCGAGACCATCACCGCCTATCTCATCGCACCGACGCTGCGCCCCATGCCCGCGCTCGTGCTGCTGGTGCTGGTCGTCTATCTGCGGCCGCAGGGCTTCCTGGGGCGGCGCTAGCCGGAGGACATCGTGCCCAACCTTGTTCGCTCCCGGATGCTGTGGGCCGCCGTATTGCTAGCGGTCGCGGCGGTCACGCTGCCCTGGTGGGTGTCCGGCTATATCCTTGGCATCCTCACTGTCGCCTATTACTTCAGCGTGTTTTCGATGGCCTGGGACCTGCTGTTCGGCTTCGCCGGCGAGGTCAACTTCGGTCCCACTTTCCTGATTGGTCTCGGCGCCTATACGGCCGCAATACTCGACGCGCGGTGGGGGCCGCCGATTCTCGTTTGCATCGTCGCCGGCGGCCTTGTCGCGCTGGTCGGGGGGCTGCTGCTGGCGGTGCCTGCGCTGCGCTTGCGCGGCCCGTATTTCGGTCTGATCACTTTGGTCGCGGTGCTATTGCTGCAGAATGCTATCGTGATCTTCGCGGGTATCACTGGCGGCGAGATCGGCATGACCGTGCCAGACGTCATGTCCGTCAGCGCGGAGCAAAACTACTGGTATGCGCTTGCGTTTCTTGTTGTGTGCGCGATCATTCTGTTCGGCCTGTCTCGCTCGGCGATCGGCCTCATCCTGCAGGCGAGTGGTCAGGACGCCATCGGTGCGCAGGCGCTCGGCTTCAACGTGACCAAGCACAAGCTTGCGGCCTTCTGTATCAGCGCGGTGTTCTCCGGCGTAGCTGGTGCGATGTTGGTGTTCTACCAGGGCACGGCTTCCGTCAGCACGGTAGTGGACCTGGGCGTGGGCGTGCAGATCATCATTGCCGCTGTGCTTGGAGGCCGTCGCACCATCCTGGGCGCGGTGCTCGGCGCAGTGTTCCTGATCGTGGCCGGCGAGTTCCTGCGGCCGTTGGGCCAGATCAATACCTTCGTGGTTGCAGCCTTGGCGCTAGCGGTCATCCTGTTCTTTCCAGACGGGCTGCTCGGCAACCTGCTGCGCGTGAGAGAGCGGGAATGAGCGAAACCTCCCGCCTTTCGGTACGCGGCCTGACCAAGCGTTTCGGCGGCCTGGTCGCGGTCAAGGACATCGGTTTTGACATTGAGGCCGGCGAGATCCTCGGGCTGATCGGCCCGAATGGGTCCGGCAAGTCGACCGTGATGAAGCTGATCATGGGCATTGAGCGGCCCAATGCCGGCTCCGTCAAGATGGACGGCACGGAGATGGCGGGCTGGGCGCCGCACCGGATTGCCCGGGCAGGCGTGGGCATCGTCTTTCAGCACTCGCGCCCCCTGCATCGGCAGACGGTGCTCGAGCACATCAAGCTGGCGCTCCTGCCCGACTCGTTGATCAAGCTCGTCGCCGATCCGCATGTCAACCGCCGTGCCCGCGAAATCGCCGAGCGCGTCGAGCTTGGCGCCGTGATGCATCGTCATCCCGCGACCTTGCCGTTCGCGGATCTGCGCCGCATGGAGATGGCGAAGGCGATCGCCCGCGATCCCAAGGTCGTGCTGGTGGATGAGCCATTCGCCGGCCTTACGTTGGCAGAGTCGGAGTCGTTCGCCGCGCTGATCCGTACTTTTCGCGCCGAGGGCCGCGCTGTGCTGCTGGTGGACCATAACGTCAAGAGTGTGGCCGCGTTGGTCGACAGGGCGCTTGCGATGTATCTGGGCGAGCAGATTGCGGAGGGTACGGCCGAACAGGTGATGCAGAACGAGACGGTGCGGCGGGTGTACCTGGGCGGCAAGATCGAGACAAGGGAGAGGGCGCGTAGCGAGGTGGTCAGCAAGCCAGCGATTCTCGAGGTGGAGGACCTCGGCGTGCTGTATGGCAAAGCGCGGGCGCTCGATGGCACGAGTCTTCATGTGCGCGAGGGGGAATTCGTCTCGGTGGTGGGACTGAATGGCGCCGGCAAGACGACGCTATTCAACGCGATTTCGGGTTTTGTGCCTTACCAGGGCGTGATCCGTTTCGGTGGACAGGATTTGCGAGGGATGAGCGGTGCAGCGATCGCGCGCGCGGGCGTGGTGCAATGTCCGGAGAGCCGTGAGCTCTTTAGCGACATGACGGTGCGTGAGAACCTGGACCTTGGCGGATACCACCTCGCCGAAGCTGCGCGTTCGGATCAGTTGACGTGGCTCTTCGAGTTGTTTCCGATTTTGAAGTCGCGGCAGCGTCAGACGGCGCGCACGTTGTCGGGTGGCGAGCAGCAGATGTTGGCGATTGCCCGCGCGCTGATGATGAAACCCAGGCTGCTGATCCTGGATGAGCCGACTTTGGGGCTTGCGCCGGTGATCCTGGAGCAATTGTCGAAGGCGCTGGAGTCATTGCAGCGGACGACGCCGATTACGGTGTTGCTGGGCGAGCAGAACGTCACTTTTGCATTGCCGCATGCTGACCGGGTGTACGTACTGGAGCATGGCCGGATCGTGTGGGAGGGCGATCCGTCGAGCTTTGAGCGGGAGATGGGGCGCGGCTACCTGGAAACTGTGCCGATCTGAAAGAAAGGTGTCGCAACGCCCGGGTCGGCTTGCTTGACCACGGGCATCGCGAATTCCGCACCATCAGGCAATGTTGTTGGGCCAGCGCTGCATGACGCTCTTGTAGTGCGTGTAAAAGCGCACGGCTTCGTCCCCGTACGCGTGATGATCGCCAAACAGCGATCGCTTCCAGCCGCCGAACGAATGCCACGCCGACGGCACCGGACTCGGCACGTTGATGCCCACCATGCCCACCTGAATCTGCCGGGAGAATGCGCGTGCCGCGCTGCCATGGGATGTGAAAAGGGATACACAGTTCCCCAGTTCATGCGCGTTGA
>JBEKNG010000129.1:0-10406 GCA_049523075.1 Paraburkholderia sp. | reverse complement strand
GAGCTGGTAGTCGGTCACGCCGGTCTGCCGCGCGAACTCCGCCGCAGCCTCGGGACTCGGGAGATTCACACTCTGTCCCGTCGCGAGCCGCAGCTTGAAAATACGCAGTGGACCGACGTGACGCTGGGCCTCAGCCTTCGAGTCCGCTGCAAACGCGTAGAGCGCGAGCAAGGGTGTACGTCCTGTCGCATTGCGGTACACATCAATCGAACGCTCGATGCTGTCGTTATCGCCGTTAAAGTGGCCGGCATAGCAGAATTGCCAGCCATGTTTCGCGGCGAGCGCCGCGCTCTCAGGGCTACCGCCCAGCAGGATGCCCTGCGGAGCCTCAGGCGGCGTGGGCAGCGCTACCGCCCCTGCCAGTGGATGATCTTCCGCGACACCTGCCTTAAGGAACGCGTCAAGTTCGGCAAGCTGGTTGGCAAAGTCGGGCTTCTTCGCCTTGTCGTGAAACCACTGCAATGCGCGCGTCGTAAGCGGCAAGCCGCCAGGCGCCTTGCCGACGCCAAGGTCGACGCGGCCCGGCGCCAGGGACGCCAGCACCCGGAACGTCTCCGCGACCTTGAAAGGACTGTAATGCTGGAGCATCACGCCACCGGAGCCGACGCGAATGCGCGACGTATGCGCGAGCAGATGCGACACGACGATCTCCGGCGCCGAACTGGCAAGCCCCGGCGCGCCATGATGCTCGGCGATCCAGTAGCGGCGGTAACCGAGCGCTTCCGCACGCTGTGCGAGCCGGACCGTGAAGCGCAACGCATCGTGGGCGCTGGTTCCATCGGCGATCGGACTTTTGTCGAGAATCGAAAGTGAGTAGGACATATTGATCCCTCCCAGCGCACCGCCAGGTGCGTGGGAAAAGGTTTTGGGAAATCTGCCGAGCGACATCCCCATGTTCCATTATCGCTATCGCTAGCCGACATCGTTCAAGCAAATCTTGCTATGCATATGACGGATTAATCAAAACGTGTAACGTGCCCGCAGATAGTAAAACCCCCCGTCCTCGCCGATCGTCGAAGCAAATGCGTCGTACTGTGCGCCTTCGAGCTGCGCCTGGTAGGGTAGTTTGGTCGGATAGACGTCGAACAGGTTGTTCGCCCCCACCGCGATCTGGAATCGCTTCGTCACGTCGTAGCGGACCTCGAGATCCGTGACGTACCGCGCTGCGTTCTCGAAGTGGATGAACTGCGTCGTCGAGAAGGCATTGGGCCCGACGATGTAGGTTTCCTCGCTCGACGTCGAGCCAAAGCGCGTCTCGTGCAGGCTCACCCCCCACTTGTCGAGATGCCACGTGCCACCAATGATGATCTTGTTCTTCGGCGTTGATGTGGTTAGCCAGGCAATCTGCTGCGCGTTAAGTTCCGGCTGACCGTTCGCCCCATTCGCCACTTGCGTGACCGAGGTGTCATTCAGGTTCACGCCGAGATCCCAGTCCACCTGTCCATAACCACCGAAGCCAGTGTGATAGGTACCGGACAGGTCGATCCCACTGGTACGCGTGCTCGCGCCGTTCGTGAAGTAACTCGCGGACACAGCCGACGCTGGAATTGAGCTGGGCACTGAAAGGCCCGCTGCCTCCATCGCGGCGATCGCGGCCTCGCCCGACGCGGTCCCGCCCTCGACGATCCGGTTGCGGATGTCGATCTGGTAAGCGTCGATCGTTACATTTACGTCCTTTGTGGGCGTCAGCACAAGACCGAGGCTGTAGTTGGTCGACTCCTCCGGTTTCAACGGCTGGGCGCCGATCAACCTTGCCGCCGCCGAGTTGGCCGCCAGCAGGCCGGTGACCGATGCCGGCGATTCGTTGACGTTGCTGTAGTACTCCTCAGCGAGCGACGGAGCACGGAATCCAGTACTGACGCTGCCACGCAGGGCAATCTGCGGCGTGAAGTCGTAGCGCGTCGAGATCTTCCCGTTCGTCGTATCGCCGACATCACTGTAATGCTCGAAGCGGCCTGCCACGTCAACCGTCCATTTCGGTGCCGGATGTGTCGACAGGTCGATATACGTGCCGAGCACGTTACGCGAGTTGTCGCTCGCGCTCACGGGCGCGAGGCCAGGCAGCGCCTGAGCACCGCCCAGCAGATAGGAATACTCATCACCGGCCCCCACCGAATAGGTCTCGCGCCGCTGCTCGACACCAAACGACACATTCACAGGCGCCGGCAGCAGCGGAAGTTGGAACGCCCGCGAGAAATCCAGGTTGTTCGTCAGTTGTGTGTTGCTGACCGTTGCAAGATGAAAACTGGTTGGCGTAAAACCCTCTGCGGCATAGAGCCCGGTATTCGCGGAGTCGACCATGCCGACTCCCTCATCGTCGCCGCCATAGGTCGTGCTCAGATCCCATGACCACCCGAACAGGTTCTGGCCTTTGACGCCCGAGGTAATCGAATAGTCGTTCTCGTTGACCGTCTCGGTCGGCACGAACCCGTTCGGATACACCTCGGGAAGAACTGAAGGCGGGCGGTAATTCTCGTAGGCCTGTGCGTCGCGGTGCGCATAGGTGCCGAAGCCGTACAGCTCTACATCGTCGCCAAGGTAATACCCCGCATTGAACCCCACCGATTCGCGTGTGCTAGCGGGATCGCCCTCGATAGGGTTGTAGTAACCATGTCCCGGCTGGAAGGTGCCGAAATAATCATCGGGGCCGGTCCGGACCGTATGATTCTGGCGGTCATATTCCGCCGCCAGGTCGAGATAACCCTGATCGCCAAGATTCAGGCCAATGTTGGCGGACTCGCCATTCTTGAAGCCGTCACCGGCGTAAGTCTGGCCGTTCGTCGTCTGTATTGCTCCCCCGTGCGAGTTCGTCTTCAGAATGATGTTGATGACCCCGGCAATGGCGTCCGAGCCGTACTGCGCCGAGGCACCGTCACGCAAAATCTCGATGTGATCGATGAGCCCAACCGGGATCATGTCGATGTCGACACCGGTCGAACCCTGGTTCAGACCGCCGTCGAGGGCGATATTCGCCGTCGTATGGCGCCGCTTGCCGTTCACCAGCACAAGCACCTGGTCCGGGGTCAGGCCGTGCAGCGACAGCGCGTCGGTCAACTGTGCCGTATCGCCGGCATAGCTCTCCCGCGTGATCGCCGGCGACAGCTTGACGAGCGCGTCCCGCAAGTTGCTTTGCCCGGTGGCCTGCAACTGTGCACCGGTGATCACATCCACCGGCGTCAGGCTCTGGCTCGCCTTCGTACCGGTGCGCGTGCCGGTAACGACCACGGTATCCTGCTGCACGGTACCGCGAGCCGCGGACTGCCTGGCAGTGGACTGCTGCGCCGTCGCCCCGCTTGGCGCGGCTTGCGTTGAGGCGGGCGGGGTTCCCCCCGGCTGAGTCCCGGCCGGGGTAGCCGCGGCATCGCTCGCCTGGGTCGGCGCAGCTGCGCCCTGCGCCCATGCCGCGCCGTTGCATGTGATCGCCAGAACGGCCGCCGATAGTAGCTTCCTGCGAACTCCGGTGGTGGCCTGACGGGTCTGATTCTTCCTGCTTTCCCTGTGCATCGACTGTCCCGTTAGTTATAGACGAAACGCAACCCTCCAGCACGCAGGCGGATATCAGCCTTGTACGGAGTTATCTTTTAGTAATACTTATGAGTTACAGCAGACCGTCGTCCAGGCAGCTAGCGCTGCCCGGATGACTTAACTTTTCGGCAGACCCGGCGGGTTCGTCCTGGCCTTATCGATCGCTTCCGAACCCAGACTCCAGCGGTCAAGGACCTGAGTGTATTTGCCGCTTTGAATGAGATCGTTCAGTAGCAGTGTGAGTGGTGCGGCGAGGCCGCTACCCTTGCGTGTCGTGATCGCGACGTCGGCCAGAATCGGCCAGCCCCCGCTGATCGTGCCGACTGCGCGAATCCCACCCTTCTGTGCAGCCGCGTAGGCGAGTGCCGAGTTGACGCTCAGAATCGCATCGGCGCGCCCCGAGCGCAGTGCCACATCCCTCACGGCGATATCGTCGTAATACTGAACCTGGACCGGCTTCAGCCCATGAGCGACGTTTTCCTTGTCCCAGGCGAGCAGGATCTTTTCCTGGTTCGTTCCCGAATCGGTGATGATCCGCAGCCCGGCGATGTCCTTCGGTTCACGGATCGCCTTGATCGGGCTTGAATCTGCCACGTAGAAGCCGAGCACGTCACGCCGATAGGTCGAGAAGTCGAATTTCTCCTTGCGCTCCTCGGTCACCGTCACGTTCGACAAAACCGCATCGACCTTGCCCGATTGCAAGGCGAGCGGCCAGTCTTCCCACGCGAGCACGACGATTTTCAGCTTGCGCCCCAGGCCGTCAGCGACCAGTTGCGCGAGGTCCGGGTCGAAACCGACAACAGTCTTTTCATCGGTCGCGTACGTACCGAGCGGCGGCCACGCCACTGCCATGCCGATGACCAGGTCGCCCTTTTCGGCGAACGGAAACGTCGCAGGGACGGCCTGGATGGCTGCAGAGTCAGGCGTCGTGCGGATCTGATTGTGCTGATCCGGACTCAGATTCAGTGAGGTGGCGGTTGTGCTTGCCGCCTGTGCCGTGCCTGCCAAACCCATCGTCAATACGATGATCGTTCCGGCCACTGCCGACAGAATATTCCGCCCATGTTTCATGACTTGTTATCCCCTGTTGAAATAGACGGTTTAATTAATGCGTTGCACGCATTGCTACCGCTGGCCGAGCGGCTCGGCCTGAATCAGATCGCTCAACGAATCTGTACGTCCCGGTTCCAGCAAATCCTTGCCGAACGGAAGACGAAAATGGACCTCCGGCGCGATCGATTGATCGAACAGGGGTTCGTAACCCGCATTGACATAGAGTCCTGCTGCTTCCGGTTGCCGGAAACCCGTGGTCAGATAGACGCGGCGGTATCCCTGTTGCAACGCACGCGCCTCGAGCTCCTGCACGACGCGACGGGCCAGCCCCTGACGGCGCAGACTGGCATGTGTCCAGATGCGCTTGAGTTCCGCAGTGGTCGCGTCATAGCGTTTGAATGCCCCGCCGCCGATCGTCTCCCCGTCACGCACGATCACGATGAAAGCCCCATCGGGTGGCGCAAATAACTCGGCCGGGTAACGCACCAGTTCTTCACTCGCTGACGCGGCACTGTTCGGCCGAAACTCCCTATAGCGTGTCGCGTACTCGAGTTCCAGCGCATCCAGAAGGGGCCGCGCAACCGGATCCGACAATGTGGTATCGATAATAATGTAGGTCATGGCAGATAGGGGGCTCGTGGGCGGCCCCGTTGATCCTGTCGTTGAATCGCTTTTCCGTTCGACCTGGATTCCCGTCGAACCAAAAATACAATAACAGGCTGCCAATCAGCATTGAACCAAACATTTAACGAATCGTTATTCCACGAAATCCGTATAGTTAATTCACGTTCTTATTCGCGCGCGACAGCGCGATTTTGACCGTCAATTAAGCATGCTAAATTCCAGGATATCGGCCGTCTATTTATTTCGCATTGCTTTCAATTATTTTAATTTTGATTACCACTCACGTCGTGGTAATGCAATTTCTGCCGCTAATGCAGCGTGTTACGCCGCAACCTTGAATTATTCGATGACTGCGCTGAGGCTGTCTTTGGTCGTGATGGGACGATCGCGGTCTGCGAACGCATCGGGCCGCGCCCCGCGCAGGCTTTGCCAGATGACGACGCCTTCCTGGACCTCCGGTCCAAAGCCCAGTTCGCGCTGATCGTAGGCAAGCATTTCTGCGAACCAGCGCTTCAGGTACCGTGAGCCGTCGAACACCTCGCCGCACACCGGATTGTCATAGACGACGAAAAGATGCTCGATTGCGCCGCTCGAGAGCCCTTCCTCGAGCTTCGATAACAGCGTCGCCATCAGATCGGCGCCGAACGGATTGAACATGAACACGACCACCCTGCCCGATGGCACGGCCAGATCGGAGACGTTGGCGGTGACCGCGCGGATCGGTGGACGTTGCGGAAAGCGCCGCGCCATCAGGGCCCCGTTCGCGTTCGCGGTCTTCACGAGGTCCGCGCTGATGTCGTAGCCCAGCGCCAGGGCGAATGGATACTCGGACGCCACGACTAGCGGTCGGCCCTTTCCGCAGCCGATGTCGATGAACGTATAGCCAGCGATATCGCCCAGCGTATCCAGCGCGCGACGGATGATCGTCGGCTGGGAACCCATGTAGGGGTTCAGTTGATCAACAAGGCGTGCATCGCGCTGTAACGCCAGCGCGTCGACAAAGCCGCTGGTTTCAGTGCCATATTGCAGGTCGATCGGGTGGCGCCGCATGCAGCCCGAGTAAACCGCGCGCAGCAGCGGCACGCGAATGCAGATGCGGCGTATCCGCGGCGTGAACATGGCGCGCTGCACGCCGTCAGGCAGCCTCGCGACGGCGTTCAGCAACGGTTGCTTGAGCGCGCGTCGCAGTGCCATTCGTGCACCGCCATGTGTCGTCATCTGCATGAAGTCACTAGGTGTGAGAGTTCCGGCCAATGCCTGGTCCTCCAAACATCTTCACACCGCGAGACAGGAAAGTGTCGCCATAGCTCTGTTGTATTACGACAAGACGGGCTAACCTCCGTACCAGCCGGGCGATGCAACCGTTCGACCTTCCCGGCGACCGTTTGGGTTTAGGTGTATTGATACCTACTTGAGGCCGAGCCGCCTGGCAAGACGGTTGAGGTTGGCGCGATCCAGACCGAGCTCACGCGCGGCAGCCGCCCAATTCTGGTTGTGACGAGCCAGCGCGTCCACGACCATGGTTCGCTCGAAGGCTGTCACGGCGCTACGAAAATCCCGCTCCGTGCTCTGCGGTGCCGCGACCTCATCGGCTGGGTCCCCAAGCGCGCTGTGATTCGACGACAGCGCCAGGTCGGCTGCCGTCAAGGTGAGGATGCGGCGCCGTTCACGATTGGCCGCCAGTGCCTTCAGTGCACTTCGTCCGATCAGATGCTCCAGTTCGCGCACATTGCCCGGCCACGGATAACGCAGCAGGGCCGCTTGCGCGTCAGCGGCCAGACGTATGCTGAGCAGGCCCAGCCGCGAGCGGTTTTCCTCAATGAAGAACCCGGCCAGCAGCAACACATCGCGCCCCCGCTCTCGCAGTGGCGGCACGCGCAGCGGGTAGACACTGAGACGGTGATAGAGATCGGCGCGAACACGTCCGGCGCGCACTTCTTCAGCCAGGTCGCGATTGGTGGCCGCAATCAGCCGCACGTCGACCTGATGTTCGTGGTCCGAACCGATGCGCTGCAACTGGCCATTTTGCAGTACACGCAGCAGCTTCGCCTGCACAGCGAGCGGCAATTCGCCGACCTCGTCAAGAAACAGCGTTCCGCCGTCAGCCAGTTCGAATTTGCCGCGCCGGTCCGACGACGCGCCTGAGAACGCGCCGCGCACATGCCCGAACAGTTCACTTTCAACGAGTGTATCCGGCAACGCTGCGCAGTTGAGGCTAATCAACGGCTTGCTGGACCGCGTCGATAGTGCGTGGATCGCATTGGCCACCAGTTCCTTGCCAACGCCCGTTTCGCCCGTAATCAGCACGGTGAGATCGCTGCCGGCGACGACTTCGATCTCTTCGATCAGATGTTTATGCGGCTCGCTGCTACCGATCATTTCGCGGCGGCTTTGGCTACTTGCCTGCCGGTAGGCTTCCGCGCGGCGCCGTTCTTCCTCGCTGGTACGAGCCAGCGTATCGATCCGCTCCACCACGCTGACAGTCGCAGCGGCAAGGCTCAGGAAGGCCTGGAGTGAAGCCGTATCCGTGGTGTCGAAACGCGCCGGGTCCAATGCGTCGAGCGTGAGCAGACCCCAAGGCCGGCCTCGGACGAACAGCGGGCACCCGAGGCAGTCGTGAACCTCGAGATGCGTGGCCACGCCCTGCACGAGACCGTCGTAGGGATCCGGCAAATCGGAGTCCGCGGCAAAACGGGTCGGCTCAGGTCGCGACAGCAGTTGTGTGAAGCGCGGATGGTCGCTCACGCGAAAGCGGCGGCCGAGCGTATCGCTGCTCAACCCGTCGATGGCGAGCGGCACCAGCGTGTCGCCGTCCAGCCGCAGCAGCGCTGCTGCGTCGGCAGGAAACAGCGAACGCAGGCTACTCAACAAGCGCCGATAGCGTTCGTCGTCGGGCAGGTCGCGCGAGAGATCCTGCACCAGCGGAGTTAGCGCGTCGAGCACGGCCCGCGCAGTCATTCCGACCTCAGATGGAGTCGATCTGACCAGTGTCGAATGGACCATTGGGTTTTCTAAATCGTTGATTTAGATAAATTTTACACCTGGCACAAAACATGGATGGGGAGAGGCAGCAGCCATCCTCGGCTTACCTTTCATCCAACAGGATCCGCACCATGCTTTCTGCCGAACATCGCGCCATCGTCAAAGCGACCGTCCCTCTCCTCGAAAGCGGCGGTGAAGCGCTGATCACGCATTTCTACAAAATGCTGATCGGCGAACACCCCGAAGTGAGGCCGCTCTTCAACCAGGCGAATCAGGCGAGCGGCGCGCAACAGCGCGCGCTGGCCAACGGCGTGCTGATGTACGCACGTCACATCGATCAGCTTGAACAACTGGGCGGTCTCGTCGGCCAGATCGTCAACAAGCACGTGGCATTGAACATCTTGCCCGAGCATTATCCGATCGTTGGGCAGTGTCTGCTCAGATCGATTCGTGAAGTACTCGGCGCAGAGATCGCAACGGATGCGGTAATCGACGCATGGGCCGCCGCGTACCAACAGCTTGCCGACCTGCTGATCGGACTGGAAGAGCAGATGTATGCCGAGCGGGACGCGGCGCCCGGTGGATGGCGCGGCACGCGTCTGTTCCGGGTTGCAAGCAAAGTACCCGAAAGCGAGGAGATCACGTCCTTCTACCTGCGTCCAGACGATGGCGGTGAGCTGCTGGCGTTCCAACCGGGCCAATATATCGGCGTGCGGCTATATATCAATGGGGAAGAAGTACGTCGAAATTATTCGCTGTCTGCGGCGCCCAACCGTCGCGAATACCGCATCAGCGTTAAGCGCGAGCCCAGCGGTAAGGTTTCAAACCATCTGCATGCAAACGTCAATGAAGGCGATACGCTCGACCTGTTCGCACCGGCCGGCGACTTCAGGCTCGAGCGCAGCGACAAGCCCCTTGTCCTGATCAGCGGCGGCGTCGGCATTACGCCAACTCTCGCGATGCTGCAGGCGGCGCTCGAAACAGATCGCCCCGTGCATTTCATCCACTCCGCCCGTCATGGCGGCGTGCATGCGTTTCGCCGCACGGTCGATGAACTCGCGGCGCGTCACCCGCAACTCAAGCGTTTCTACTGCTATGAGCAAAAGCGCGCAGAAGATGCGCAAGTACACGGGAACGGCTACCTCGACGAAGCACGGCTCGCTGAATGGCTTCCCCACACGCGTGACCTGGACGCCTACTTTGTCGGTCCAATTGCATTCATGAAGGCGGTGAAGAAGCATCTCAAGACGATTGGAGTGCCGGAATCCCAAAGCCACTACGAGTTCTTCGGTCCTGCTTCCGCCCTTGAATAAACACTGCGTCCAATAGAAGAAAAGCGATGGCTCTTGTCACTACGCTCGGGCCATCCTGCGCGGTTCAGTGACCCAGGCCGGTTGCTGCAATCTGCTGCTCCACGTACTGGGCGAACAGCGCATGCAGATGCGTCGTCGGATGCAGGTCATCGGCGAACATGTACGTCTGGTCGGCGTTGGGGCTCACGTAGGTTGCCGGCGAGCATAGCAATGACGTGTCATCGGGTGTTTTCGAGGGATCACAAGCCTGGCCTGTATTCGACACGGAGAAGCCATTGGCCTGGAAGTTCGCGATGATCCCGTTCAACCATGTATAGGCGTCAACCTCGATGACCTTGCTTTGCAGGCCATTGGTCTGCAAAGCGGAGGTCAGGGTACTGTTGAAGAGTTCCGATAACTGGGTGAAGTTGGCCCCGCCGTCGGACGAAGCGAGGCCATCGGGCGACAGTCCGATGTTCGGAAGATTGACCACCACGACATGGGTGGCGCCGCCCTGGACGATCTGTCCAACCACCTGAGCAAGCGTGGTCGCGGCGGTCTCCACGGTCGTGGTTGCGGCCGGCGGCGTGCCAGCCCGCAGTACATCATTTGCGCCGGCCCACACGAGCACCAGTTGATTGGCGTTAAAACTGCCGTGTGCGCTCAGATAGCTTGAAACCTGCTGATTGACGGGCATTTCGACGTTGCCGATGACGTCGGTCAGGAAGTCGTTCTGGTTGGCCGGCGTCGCTACCGTGGCGCCACCTTCCGCATAGCCAAAGCCGCCCTGTGCCTTGAGCTCATGGGTGAGGTCGATCGTATACGCAGCGGAAAGCGTGTCGCCGTAGTATTGCGCGACATTCTGGGTCCACACCTGTCCGGGA
Organism: Paraburkholderia sp.; assembly: GCA_049523075.1. Taxonomy (GTDB): domain Bacteria; phylum Pseudomonadota; class Gammaproteobacteria; order Burkholderiales; family Burkholderiaceae; genus Paraburkholderia. The sequence goes on along the minus strand of JBEKNG010000129.1, from coordinate 46 downwards.
TTGGTCGTGAAACGCCCCCCACCAACGGCGCTTGCGATCGGCGCAT
>JBEKNG010000128.1:0-10499 GCA_049523075.1 Paraburkholderia sp. | reverse complement strand
TGCTTGGGGTACCCGATATGTACCTTCTGCATGGAGCAACGCTTTCGGCCGTGACGATGTCTACCTCTTCCACCGAAGCCCGCGCACGCCGCGGCACAAACGCATCCGGGCATAGTGCGGCACAACGCCGCCCCGGTACTCCGGCTCTCATGCTGGGCGCGCTAGGCGTCGTGTTCGGCGATATCGGCACGAGTCCGATTTACGCGTTGCGCCAAGGCGTGCTCGATGCGGGCGCCGCAACACAACTGATCGTGATGGGCGTGCTGTCGACAATCGTATGGGCCGTGGTGGTCGTAGTGATGTTGAAATACGTTTGCTATGTCATGCGCGCGGACAACGAAGGCGAAGGCGGGATTGTTGCGCTGACGGCCCTCGTGCGATCCGGCTGCGAAGAAAACCCCAAAGCAAATGGCAAAGCTGACGGCAAAGTAGCACCACGCGCGCTGGTGCTGGTCGGCCTGTTCGGCGCGGCGATGTTCTACGGCGATTCGATGATCACACCCGCCGTGTCCGTACTGTCCGCGGCCGAGGGGCTGCCACAGATCAGTCACGCATTCACGCCGGTGGTCGTGCCGGGGGCCGTCGTGATCCTGATTGCGCTGTTCGTGTTCCAGAAGCGTGGCACCGAAACGGTCGGGCGCTGGTTCGGGCCGGTGATGACGGTGTGGTTCCTCTGGCTCGCCGCGCTTGGGATCTATCGGCTCGTGCAGCATCCGCAGGTGCTGCGTGCGCTGTCGCCCGAGTGGGCGATACAACTCGTGCAGCAGCGGCCGGCGATCGCCTTTGTGATTCTTGGCGCGGTCATTCTCGCGCTGACCGGTGCTGAGGCGCTATACGCCGATATCGGCCACTTCGGACGGCGGCCCATTCGCGTGGCGTGGCTCAGTGTGGTGTTTCCTTCCATCATCCTGGGCTATTTTGGCCAGGGGGCGACGCTGCTCTACGAGCCGGGGCCCAAGGACCAGCCGTTTTTCGCCATGGCGCCAGGCTGGGCGTTGATCCCGACTATCGTGATTGCGCTGCTCGCCACCATCATTGCGTCTCAAGCGGTGATCTCCGGTGCCTTCTCGATGACGAGCCAGGCGATCGAACTCGGCTTCCTGCCGCGCATGCGGGTCGTGGAAACGTCCCGTGAACACCGCGGCCAGGTGTATGTGCCGGCGGTCAATCTGGTCCTGTTCGCGGCCGTGATGTTTCTGGTGCTGACGTTCCGTTCTTCTGCGCGGCTGACGTCTGCCTATGGCATTGCAGTCGGTCTCACCATGCTCACCACCACGATCCAGATGATCAGCCTGTCGCGCCGCGTCTGGCATTGGCCGCGCGTAGCAGTGGCGGCAGTCAGCGTGCCGCTGCTTGTAATAGACGGCCTGCTGGTGGCAGCCAACGTACCCAAGATTCCGCAAGGCGGCTGGTTTCCCGTCACGATCGGTATAGTGATGTTCGTGCTGATGACCACCTGGCAGCGCGGTCGTGAGGCGGAGGCGCAGCGCGGTGCGACGACTGCTCCGCTGGAGACGTTTCTGGCCGAGACGTTCAGCGAACCAGAACCGCCCGCGCGGGTGGCAGGGACCGCCGTCTATCCCGGCAGTCTGCGCGGCATGACACCAGCCGCGCTACGCAGTAACGTGCGCCACAATCGCGTGCTGCATCGGACCTCGATCTTCTTTACCAATCTGTCTGAATCCGCGCCGCGGGTCGACGAGAAGACCCGCATCGAGACCCGCGACCTCGGCCACGGTTGCTATGAGGTCGTCGCCCGGCACGGCTTCGTAGAGCGGCCCAACCTCCCCGCCTTACTCGCTTCTCTGGATGGCCGGCTCGATGACTGGCGCTATGAACCGAAGCACACCACCTTTTTTCTGCCGCGTGAAGAAGTGGTCAAGGGGCATCCCGGCGATGCGATGCAGAACTGGCGCAAGTCGCTGTTTGCGGCCATGTCGTTTCATTCCGCGTCGAGCGCCGAGTACTACGGGCTCGACGGCGAGGACGTCGTGGAACTTGGGGTGCAGGTTGTGCTTTGAGGCGGTGCGCAGCATGGGTTCGTGCGTGAGCGAGTTGATGCCTTGCTGGTTCGGACTGGGTCCGATCAGGTCGGATCAACCGGCTCAGTCGGATCAATGCTTGTCACGCTTGTCTGGTGACTCTCGCTGCGACTGGCGACCCCCACCTCCCGGCGGCTCGGGGTGACCCCCTGTGCCGAGCGGAACCTCCGCGGTCTGCTTCGGGCGTTGACTCGTGCGCCGCGGATCGGTGCGCTCGGCCTCTTCCTTCTGGCTCGCCGTTCGCGTATCGCGTTGCGCCTCCTGCTCATCGCGCGGCCCTGCATGTTCGGGTTTTGCATCGTGTTGCATCACAACCTCCTGATGAGTACTACCCGAACATCGCAGCAACAACTGGACCGCCTCGCAGCGGTAGCTGCGATAGAGGCGCAGGATCGACGCAGGCGCCTCGCAGCGGTAGCTGCGATAGAGGCGCAGGATCGACGCAGGCGCCTCGCAGCTGCGCCGCCCCGGCGGAAGCGCTGGAGACCCTCGCGCCAGGCACGGCGGTTGCAGCAATATTCCTGTCGATTTTGTAAAAAGGAGAACGCCATGACCGACTCCCCCATCACGACGATCCGCATTTCGGACACGGAACTGCAGGTCGGGCGCACGCAATATTCCTTCGCCAGCAGAAGCGACGCCGATGCATTCCAGAGCTGTCTCGTAAATGGCTCGATCGAGACCTGCTACCAGAGTCATCCACCCGTTGCGGTGAAACCGACCATGCCCGATCGACAACCCGACGACCCGAACCGCGGCAGCACGATTTCGCCCTCGCTGGGCGGCATGCCTTGAACGTGCCCTGCGCGCCGCGTCAGGGTTCCGGCGCGGCGCGGTCTGCCGCCACAATCGAGCGGCCATACTCCACCGCAGCGCGGCGTGCGTCGTCCGCGCTGTCGTAGGGGCCGATCTGCGGCGCGCCCTCGAATGGAAACAGGATCCTCCGGTCGACTTTGCGGATGACCTTTAGGCCACCGATATACCGGCCGTCGCCAGTGCTGTGGTAACTCGCGAAGATCTCGAATTCATCATCGGCTACGTCGGCTTTGTGTCGCGCCATTCTGCATATATCCCTGGGTAGAGGCTTTCTTCGCTGCGTCCCGTTGCCCTCAGCGGGCGGCTTCGCGCGTCGGTGCGGTTCACCAGCGGCGAGCAACACCTGTTCCTGAGCATGCCGAAGCATCGCCACACCGGTATTCACCGCCGGGTGGCATAGGCATTGCGTTAGCAGGGTCAGCGCTCGCTCAAACTTTTCCCTCTATCAACAAACTCGACAAACCATCATGACGCCGTCGACAAACCATCATGACGCCGATGCCCCTCATCCTCGCCTGGCAGGACGTCGCCATACGGCTTGCGGTGGCGCTGGCAGCCGGCGCGCTGCTCGGCTTGAATCGCGGCGAGTCAGGCAAGGCAGCTGGCTTGCGCACCACCATGCTGGTGTAGGCGTGGGTCCTGCGCTGAGGGTCAACGAATGGCCGCGGCCCGCTTCTTGCGAGCCTGCTTGCGCCGCGTTTATGCGCCCACCCTTTCGCCAAGGAGCGACCATGAGTAAGGAAACCCCCATCAAGAAATACGCTCACCCGGCAGGCGGATGGGGCTCGGCGAAGGCAGTGGCCTCGATTCTCGTGCAGGAGCACGTCACGCTGCATGGCACTCGCGTGCTGATGCACCAAAACAAGCCGGACGGTTTTGCCTGCGTGAGCTGCTCCTGGGCCAAGCCCGCGGATCCGCATCTATTCGAGTTCTGTGAAAACGGCGCGAAAGCGACGGCATGGGAGATCACCAGCAAGCGCCTGGATGCCGATTTCTTCGCGGCCCACACATTGACCGAACTGGAATCGTGGTCCGGTTTCGAACTGGAATCGCAAGGACGCCTTACCGCCCCGCTACGCTGGGACCCGGTCAGCGACCGCTATGTGCAGACCACCTGGGAACATGCGTTTGCGGATATCGCCAGCGAACTGCGTGAGCTTGGTCCAAAAGAAGTGGTGTTCTATGCGTCGGGCCGCGCCTCGCTGGAAACCTCGTACATGTATCAACTGCTCGCGCGCATGTACGGCAGCAACAACCTGCCCGACAGTTCCAACATGTGCCACGAGAGCACCTCGGTGGGCCTGTTGCCGGCTATCGGCGTACCGGTCGGCACGGTGACGCTCGCCGATTTCGAGCAGGCCGATTGTCTGTTTTTCTTCGGCCACAACACCGGCACCAACGCGCCGCGCATGCTGCACCAGTTGCAGGACGCGCGCAAACGCGGCGTGGAGATCGTCACGTTCAATCCGCTCAAGGAACGAGGCCTCGTGGAGTTCGCCAATCCGCAAGCTCCCCTCGAGATGCTTACGCCGGGTGGCACGCAGATCAGCACCCAGTATCACCAGGTCAAGGTGGGCGGCGACGCGGCCGCGATTGCCGGCCTTTGCAAGCTGCTGATCGAATGGGACGATGAGGCGCAGAAGAGTGGCGCAGCGCGCGTGCTCGACGCTGCCTTTATCGCCGAGCATACGCACGGCTTCGACGAGTTTGCTGCGGCAATGCGGGCCACCAGCTGGGAAGAAATCGAGCGTCATGCGCAACTGAGCCGCGCGTCGCTTGAAGCGGCGGCGCGCGTATACGCCGATGCCAAAGCGGCAATGGTGCTATACGGCATGGGCATTACGCAGCACCGCAGCGGCGTGCATAACGTGCAGATGCTCACCAATCTGCTGCTGTTACGCGGCAATATCGGCCGACCAGGTGCGGGGATTTGCCCGATTCGCGGCCATTCGAACGTGCAGGGGCAGCGCACCGTGGGCATCACGGAGAAGCCGGAACTCGCTCCGCTCGACAAGCTCGCCGAGATGTACGACTTCGAGCCGCCGCGCGATAAAGGCATGAGCACCGTCGAAGCGTGTCAGGGCGTGCTCGACCACAAGGTAAAAGGCTTCATTGGTCTCGGCGGCAACTTTCAGGTGGCGACGCCGGATCATCATGTGATGGACCCCGCCTGGCGCAAGCTGCGGCTCACCGTGCAGATTGCGACCAAGCTCAACCGCAGCCATCTGATCCACGGGGAGGTCGCGTACCTGCTGCCGTGCCTCGGGCGCATCGAGGTCGACCGTCAGATAGGCGGCGAACAGGCGGTCAGCGTGGAAGACAGCACGGCTTGCATTCACGGCTCGCACGGCTATGTCGAACCGGCGAGCGAAATGCTGCTTTCGGAACCGGCGATAGTCGCCGGCATTGCAGAGGCGCTGTTGCCGCGCAATCCGCGCATCGACTGGCAGGCGTGGGTGGGCGACTACGCGAAAATTCGCGATGCCATCGAAGAGACCTACCCCGACCAGTTCCGCGATTTCAACGAGCGCTTCTGGCAACCGGGCGGTTTTCACCGCCCGATCGCCGCCTGCAAGCGGGAATGGAAAACGCCGAACGGCAAGGCGAATTTCATCGTGCCCGAAACGCTCGACGAAGATGCGGACATGCCGTCCACCGGTCCGGACGTGCTGCGTCTGATGACGACGCGCGGCGACAGCCAGTTCAATACGACGGTCTACGGTCTGGACGACCGCTTTCGCGGCGTGATCGGGACCCGCGAAGTGCTGCTGATGCACCTCGACGACATGGAGCGCCTCGGTTTCGAGGAAGGCGATGCGGTCTGTATCTCCACGGTATCGAACGATGGCATCACGCGCGAACTCGACGGCATGCGAGTGCATGCGTTCGACATTCCGCGGGGTTGCATGATGGGCTACTACCCGGAATGCAATCCGCTGATCCCGCTTTACCACCACGCGAAGAAGAGCCTCGTGCCGGCGGCAAAGTCGATTCCGGTGCGGCTGCGCAAGTCGGCTTTGGCTTCGCTCGAATCCGAGGCGGCTTGACTCTGTCTGCGGCGATCGGATGGACGCGAGCGTGCCGGGACACGCGAGCGTCCCTTTGCGAGACCTTGGCAACCGAGGATAATTTGGCTTACGGTAAAGAAAATCTATCGGCAAGCCTTCCATGCGTCCTCATCTCCCGCTTAATGCATTGCGTGCCTTCGAGTCGTCGGCGCGCCACCTCAGCTTCACGCGTGCGGCGCTCGAACTGAGCGTGACGCAGGCCGCCGTCAGCCAGCAGGTCCGCATGCTGGAAGAGCGGCTGGGGACCGCGCTCTTCAAACGGCTGCCACGCGGGCTTGGCATCACCGATGAAGGACGCGCGCTGCTTCCTGTCCTGAGCGACGCGTTTGGCCGGATCGAGAGCGTACTCAAGCAATTCGAAGGCGGCCATTTTCACGAGGTGCTGACGGTTGGCGTGGTGGGGACGTTCGCGGTCGGCTGGTTGATGCCGCGCCTCAAATCGTTCCGCGCAACGCACCCGTTCGTCGAGTTGCGCTTGCTGACCCATAATAATCTCGTGGATCTGGCCGCGGAGGGACTGGGCTTCGCGATTCGTTTCGGCGAAGGCATCTGGCCGACCACCCACAACGAATTATTGCTCGACGCGCCGCTCACCGTGCTGTGCGCGCCGGAGATCGCGCAGCAACTGGGCACGCCCGCGGATCTGGCAAGGCAGACCCTGCTGCGCTCGTATCGCGCGGACGAATGGAACCTCTGGCTCGCCGCCGCCGGGCTAGAAGCGTGGACGGTCAATGGTCCGGTGTTCGATTCGTCGCGCCTGATGGTGGAAGCCGCCGTGCAGGGCGCCGGGGTGGCGTTGGCGCCGCCGCGCATGTTCGTGCGCGAATTGCGGGCCCGGATGCTGGTGTGCCCATTCGACACGCAGGTGAGCACCGGTAGCTACTGGCTGACCCGGCTGAAATCGCGGCACATGGCGCCGGCCATGGAGTTGTTCCGGAACTGGATTCTCGCGGAGGCGGGCGGCATGCCGCTTGCTGCGAAAGATGTATCTGCCGCAATCCGGCCGTCCACCTGAAGGAGCACATCATGTCACAACGCCGCGCTGAACAACACCCGCATGCCCACAAGACCGAATCACAGATCGACCACACCGTCGAAGACAGCTTTCCGGCCAGCGATCCGCCTGCGACCGGCGGCAAGACCAAGATCGAACCCGACAAAGCGCAGCGCACGGAGAAGCGCGACCACGCGAAGCAAGACAAGTCGCATTAAGATCGTGCCACAGCTCTACCACCCCGGGCTAACTAGCAACACGACTTACGCCCACTCATGCCCCGTCATGGCCGCCTTCGTGCGGCCATTTTTACACCCGCGCCTTGACCTCCTGTATCGTGCCGCCCGATTCGTTGACGAGCCCCGCGCCTTTCTCGACACGTAAAGTCGCTTCCGCAATCTGCCATTTTTACCGCGACGATGAAACCCCGCGCCCCCCCGACCTGTCGAAATGGCCGTTCGGGGTGGCAAGCGCTCAGAGAGGCGCTCAGCCGTTTGCGAACTGCATGCACCTACCTCGTCAACAAGCCACAGGGGTGCGTGCACAACGTTCACTGCTACGGGAGCTGGAATCGTCATGGACCAAATAATCGAGAAACGTTTCTTTCTGGGCACGGTGCGTGTCGTGTGTCTGACATTGCTCGTCGTGGCGCTGGCGGTGGTCGCCATCGACGTGGCCGAAATCTCGGCCGACGCCCGCAGCGCCCCAGTGTCCGTGGACCCCACCGTCGCGGCCACCGACGTTCTCGCGCGCATTCCCGGCGCCGAAAACTCGAACGACCTGCTATCGAGCCGGCCCGACCCCGGCGTCCAGGTGCCCAACGCCGACGGCTTCGTGATTCCGGCAGCCTTGAAGAACGCCTTGCTCACCGACGACGCCAGCCAGCCGGTGCTCAACACGTGGCTCGGCAACGTGCCGGTGTCCGCACGCCAGGGGTTTCTGGATGAACTCTCGGTGGTCGTGGCGCAGGCCACGCAGCATGCCGCGGCATGGGAATGGGATAACCGCCAGCGTTACGTCGCAGCGGCGATGACCGAATACGCGCGGCTGAAGATCGATCGCATCACCGAAGCGCAAAACGAACAGGCGACTCTCGCTGGGCGCGACCAGCGCTATATGATCTCTGCGGGGGTGCTGGTGGCGCTGATCGGCGTGCTGACGCTGTTGCTGATCCTTCTCGCCATCGAGCGCAATACCCGGCCGCGGGTCACAACCGCCGGCGCCTGATGCGCGGCGGCGAATCGCGCAAGCCGCTTCGCGGTGGCGCTACTCGCCAACCCACGAGCCGCGCAAATCGCTGTCGTGCAAGAGCTGCAACAGCGTGCCCGCCGGACGGCTGAGCCGTTTGGCGGCAAGCGCGATGAACTCCACATCCGGCAAGGTCGGCAGGCTTGCATTGTTGACGGGCGGCGCCAGGCCGCGCGCGGTCAGATAGTGCGGCCGCACGGTAATGCCGAGGCCGCCGCGCGCCGCCGCAATGCAGCCTGAATGGCTGCTGCTCGTGCATACCACCTGCCAGCTAAAGCCCGCCTCAGCGAGCGCATCCAGCACCACCGCGCGGGTCACGCTGGGCTCGGCCACGAGGATCAACGGCAGCGGCTGCGTCATGTCGACCAGCGTGCCGGTACGGGCCAGCCACTCCAACCGCCCGGTGAAGAGCGGTACGCCGCGCCGATCGCCCAGGCGTCGCTTGCCGACCAGCAGGTCGATCGACCCCGCATCCAGCAATTCGTACAGCCTGCCGGTCATGCCGATGGTGATTTCCAGTTCCACATCAGGATGGGCGTTGCGAAACGCCGCTAGGACGGTAGGCAGAGGGCCGAGCGCAATATCGTCCGAGGAACCGAGGCGCACGCGGCCCTTCAGCCGCGGCGCGCGAAACTGCGATTCCGCCCGGGTGAGCGCCTGCAGGATCACGCTGGCATGCGCGAGCATCGCCTCGCCATCGGGCGTCATTGCCAGCGAATGGGTGTCACGCACGAAAAGCCGCCGGCCGATTTCCTGTTCCAGACGACGAACGTGCTCGCTCACGCTCGACTGCGTGAGGCTGAGTTGCCGCCCTGCTTCCGTGAAGCTGTGACAGGCAGCCACGGTGGCGAAAGTCTTGAGCCAGATGGGATTAAGCATCCTGCATTGTTATCGGCAACGGCGATAACAGTCAATGTCCTTAGTGGGCTTCCCGATTGACGCGTATGTGAATATCATCTCGGCATACCCAATTATTGCGTCGCATAGGTCCCTTTAGGTGCCCATAGGTGCCACGTCGCCGCCAGACGCCTGGTGGCCGAGGTACCCGAGGCGGCGACGCTCGCCGAAAAATACAGATGAGTAAGGATTCAACCCAGACTGCGTTGCTCTGGATCGTCGCTGCCGGTTTTTTCATGCAGTCGCTCGACACGACGATCGTCAACACTGCGCTGCCGTCCATCGCCCATAGCCTGGACGAACAACCACTGGCCATGCAGCCGGTGATCGTCGCCTACACGCTGACCATGGCGATGTTGACGCCCGCCTCCGGCTGGCTCGCCGACCGCTTCGGCACGCGCCGGGTCTATTTCGCCGCCATCCTGATCTTCGTGCTCGGCTCGCTATGCTGCTCGAGTGCCCACACCCTCGGACAACTGGTGATTGCGCGGGTGCTGCAAGGCGTAGGCGGTTCGATGCTGTTGCCTATCGGACGCCTCGCCGTGCTGCGCAGCGTGACCGGCGAGCAATATGTGTCGGCACTGGCGTTTATTTCGGTCGCGGGACAGGTCGGCCCGATCGTCGGACCGACACTCGGCGGCTGGTTCGTTCAGGCCATTTCCTGGCACTGGATCTTCCTGATCAACGTGCCCATCGGCGCAATCGGTCTCTTCGCGGTGAATCGCTACCTGCCGCGCAGCACTACATCCGCCGCACCGCCCTTCGATTTCGCCGGCTGCGCCCTGCTTTCGCTATGCATGATCGCGCTCTCGCTCGCTGTGGAAACGCCTGTCCAGACGCATCGCGCCGCCTGGGCCTCGGGATTGTTCGTGCTCGGCCTCGTTGCCGCGCTTGCCTATGTGCCGTATGCCAGGCGCCGCGCCAATCCGCTCTTCAAACTCAAACTGTTTAAAGAGCCCAACTTCAGTGTGGGCCTGATCGGCAATCTGGTGTGCCGTATCGGCTCCAGCGCAGTGCCGTTCCTGTTGCCGCTCCTGATGCAACTGGAGCTCGGCTACACGCCGCTGCATTCCGGCATGATGATGCTGCCCGCTGCGCTCGCCGGCACCGTCGCCAAGCGCTGGATCGCACCGCTCATCCGGCGTTATGGCTATGACACGTTCCTGCTGGTGAATACGATCATTGTCGGCTCGGCGATCGTTGCGTTCGCACTGATCTCGCGCGGCACGCCGCTAGTCGTCGAAATTGCAGTACTGGCGATATTCGGCGCGGCCAATTCGATGCAATTCGCGGCCATGAACAGCGTCACCCTGAAGGGGCTCTCGCACGAGGACGCGGGCAGCGGCAACAGCCTGTTCTCGATGGTGCAGATGCTGGCGATGGGTCTCGGCGTATCGATCGGCGGTGGGCTGGTGAATCTGTTCTCCGCGCAAC
>JBEKNG010000127.1:0-10540 GCA_049523075.1 Paraburkholderia sp. | reverse complement strand
AACCGATCCGACGACGGGCATGAACCTTATGGAACTGGAACGGGCGATCGACACCCGTAATGTACAGGCATGCATGGTGATGCCCAATTTTCAGAATCAATTAGGATTCCAGATGAGCGATGCGCGAAAACGTGCGCTGGTCGACCTGATTTCGCGGCGGGAGTTGCCTGTCATCGAAAACGATGTGTATAGCGAATTGTACTTTGGTGATACTCATCCGACCGCTTTGAAAACATACGACACGAAAGGCCTGGTACTGCACTGCTCGTCATTCTCCAAGGCCCTGACTTCGGCCGTCCGGATAGGCTGGACTATGGCTGGACGATACCGTTCCGAGGTCGAGAAGCTGAAATTTGTCGGCATGCATTCCACCTCGTCGATCTCCCAGATGGCGATCACCGAATATCTGCGCAACGATGGTTACGACCACCATCTGCGCAAGGTCAGGCGACTCTACCAGCAACAGGCAAAAATCATGGCCTATGCGGTCCAGCGCTTCTTCCCGGTCGGGACGCGGGTCTCGACACCTGCGGGTGGCTACGTCATGTGGGTCGAACTACCGGGCGAGGCGGATTCAACGCTACTTTATGGTGCTGCTCTCGAACGCGGCATTACGGTCGCCCCGGGTCGTCTCTTCTCCATTTCCGAGAAGTACCGGAATTGTATTCGACTGAATTACAGCTATCCATGGACGCCACGTATGGAGCGCGCGGTCGAGACGCTAGGGCAGTTAGCTTATTTGAGCATGGTCCGCGGATGACAAGGCGCGTCAAACGCATTTTGTAATCTGCGCATGAGCTAACGGAGTACCTATGTGGTTTCGGCTGTGTTTTTCGGCGGACGCACAAACTGTCTACTTTCCGCTCGTCGATACCACGGCATTATTCGTGCTCAGTCGCAGAATACAACGACACCTGGGTTTCGTAGCCAATTGAAGGGGAAATCGTGCAGTCTCCGGTACAAAAAGGGATCGCGGCACTCGCCGTTCTTACGATCTCGCTAGTCATCGCCGGCTGTGCCAGTACCGGAGGTATCGCCCCGCAAGCACGTGGAATCGAGGCATCCTCTCCGGATGCCGGCGCGGCTGTACGCGCGGCCAATGCCGAAGCGCAGTGGCCCGCTGCCGACTGGTGGCGCGCCTATAACGATCCACAGCTCAACGCGTGGATCGACGCGGCTCAGGCCGGCAATCCGACGCTCGCCGTTGCCCAGGCCCGGGTGCGCGACGCGCAGTCGATGGCGGACGTGGCACGCGCGGCGTTGTCGCCGCAGCTCAGCGGCAATCTGTCGATGGAGCGTCAACAGTGGCCGACCGACGACTGGTACGGTCCTGGCCCGCTCGCCAACGCGAATACGTGGGACAGCGTCGGCACGTTCAACCTGTCCTATCACCTCGACGTGTGGGGCAAGGACAAGAGTGCCGTCGAGAGCGCGCTCGACACCGCGCACGCCAGCGCCGCTGACGTGCGCGCGGCGCAACTTGAACTCGAAGCGAACGTGGTGCGCGCGTATATCGGCATATCGATGAATTACGCGCTGCTTGATGTCGCCAAGGCCACGCTCGCCCAGCAGCAGCAGATTGTCGATCTCGCCACCCGCCGTCTGCAAGGCGGTCTTGGCACCCAGCTCGAAGTGAGCCAGGCCGAAACGCCGGTGCCCGAATCCGAACGCCAGATCGACGAGCTCGAAGATCAGATCGCACTCGGCAGAAATCAGCTCGCGGCGCTGGTGGGCAAGGGGCCCGGTGCGGGCGATTCGATCACCCGGCCGGCGCTGGCACTGAACGCGCCCGCGGGCCTGCCCTCGGCCTTGCCTGCCGAGCTGCTCGGCCACCGGCCCGACATAGTCGCGGCACGCTGGACCGTGGCGGCGCAGGCGCGTGGCATCGACGTTGCCAAAGCCAACTTCTATCCGGATATCAATCTGCTCGCGTCGATTGGCGGCGAGGCCGTGGGAGGCCCGTTGTTCCAGTTCCTGCATGCGGCGAATGGCACCTACACGGCCGGCCCGGCAGTGTCGCTGCCGATCTTGAACGGCGGCCGGCTGCGCTCGCAACTCGGTGCCGCGGATGCGGGGTACGACGTGGCCGTCGAGCAGTATAACCAGGCGATCGTCAGCGCGTTGAAGGACGTGGCCGATCAGGTCGTGCGAATCCGCTCGCTCGAGACACAGGAAGACGACGCCGAGCGTTCGGTCGCGACCGCGCGCAAAAACTATGACCTGTCGAAAGAAGGGTTCCGGCGCGGTCTGACAAATTACCTGAACGTGCTGATCGCGCAGAACCAGTTGCTGCACGCCGAGGAAGGCGTCGCACGCATCCAGGCCGCGCGCCTCTCCGCGCACGCGTCGCTCATGACAGCCTTAGGCGGCGGCCTCGCCGAGCCAGGCGACAGTCCGAAGGCAGAGCAGACGCGGCCGGCGCACGAAGTAACCCACGAACCGCAACCAGGAGTTCGCCATGCCACGTGAGGTTGCCGTCCCCGACGCGTACCTGCCGGCCATTGTGCTGCTGATCATCGCCGGCGCCGCGCTGACCTGGGTGCTTGATCGTGTGATTGCTCATACGGGCCTGTATCGCATCGTCTGGCATCCCAGCCTGTTCCGGGCCAGCTTGCTTGTGTGTGTATGTGGCGCGCTCGGTCTCGCCGTTTATCGTTGATCAAAGTCCAAGAATGACCATCCGAAATATTATGGGTTTCATCGCGACCGCCGTCGTTTTCGTTGTTGCGATCCTGATTGGCCGCACCTTATGGGTTCATTACATGGATGAGCCCTGGACCCGTGACGGGCGGGTGAACGCCGATATCATCGACATTGCGCCAGACGTTTCAGGCGAGATTGTTGGCCTGCCCGTGCACGACAACCAGCTCGTGAAGAAGGGTGACCTGCTGATGCAGATCGACCCGTCGCACTACCAGATCGCCGTCGAACAGGCGGAGGCCGCGGTGGCCGCCCGCAAAGCCGAATTGCAGATGCGGCGCGACGATGCGCAACGGCGCGCCGACCTGGATAGCCTCGTCGTTTCGAAAGAGGGCCGCGAAGACGCGGCCGATACGGCGTCGGCTGCGGATGCCGCCTATCAGCAAGCGCTGGCCGCGCTGGACGCCGCCAAGCTCAATCTCGAACGCACGCGGGTGCTGTCGCCGGTGGACGGGTATGTCACCAATCTTGAGACGTTTCGCGGGGACTACGCGATTGTGGGTAACTCGAAGCTGGCCGTCGTTGATGCCAATTCGTTCTGGGTGTACGGCTATTTTGAGGAAACCAAGCTGCCGCATGTCAAGGTAGGCAACAAGGCTGAGATGCGCATGATGAGCGGCGATCGGCTGCAAGGGCACGTTGAGAGCATCTCGCGCGGCATCTATGATCGCGACAATCCGCAGAGCCGCGAACTGCTGGCTGATGTGAATCCGACGTTCAACTGGGTGCGTCTGGCACAGCGAGTGCCTGTGCGTATCAAGATCGACCATGTTCCAGACGGCGTGGTGTTGTCGGCAGGTACCACCTGTTCGGTTGTCATCGCGGCCAGATGATCGTACGCAGCAAGCTGGATGGCACGCTAGTGCGAGTACGACGAGCGCTTAACAGCGTCCGATGGGCAATTTGTCACTGTGCTTTCCGCTTGGATAACTCTTCGCGGGCCTCGTCATCGCTGGCGGGGTACCTGTGCTGTCCGTAGCGAAGGATGAATATCCCGGCAGCGAGCATCACAATGCCGAAGGTGGTCGCTAGCATGTGCATTTCGCTTGCGTCTCCGAAGCGAAGGATCAGATCACGTGCCAGCGAAGCCATCGCAATGTAGAGCGGAAACCGGACGGGAAGCTGACCGAGGCGGAGATATCTCGCGTCCATCGCCAACACTTCGAGATATAGAAACATCAGCAGCAGGTCGGTAAGCGTTACGTGCCCTGAAAGCAGCACTTTCCACGTTTCCTGGACCATGGCAAACGCCGTTGCGAGGCCGATCAGGATCAGTCCGATCAGCTCGGCGATATTCAGGAATCGGTCAAAGTAGATACGGACGCGCTCTGTCATTTGGGCGGGGTTGATCATGCGGTTTATGTGGATACGCCGGGTAACGATGACATCAAGTATCGTTGCCATCCCCTCCCGCTCGCCGGTACAGAAAGGACGCCGCGAGTAGATCACAGTTGTTTGGCATAGCGAAGGTGCTTGCTTATATCGTTCTTTACCGGCGTAGCCAGACCGAACCCGCGCGCTTCGGTAGCTCGTGTTGTTCGGGCTATCCAAGATTCGAATTCCTGCAATTCGGAACGGCGGATCGCTGTGTTCCTGGAAGGTCGGCTCATTTGTGCACTTCTGTGTTGCCCACGCTGCCATATGCTCCTTCTTATGATGCGGCTCGGGTGCTGAATGTCCACCCATGTAGCCGACGAGGCATGTTGCCGCATCGGTTCCCCAGTCGGGGGCAGGTTGGGCGTGCGCACGACCCATGAATGGTCCAATTTTCTGCAGGCGAGGGAAGAATTCTGTGTTGATGACCGACGAGAAAGCGCCACGCCGAACCTTGACCGGGTTCCCACGATTGGCTGTCTGGGCACGTGCGACGAAGATGATTGCCAGGTCCTGGATGGTTGGCGACGGCGTCGTCTGGTTGCACCTCTTGAAAACGGCGATTGCCGCGTTGCTTGCGATGGGCATCGCGATGAAGCTGGAATTGACGAGCCCGCGTACAGCGATGGTCACGGTGGCTGTGCTGATGCAGCCATTCAGCGGCATGGTGCTGTCAAAGAGCTTCTATCGGGTCGTTGGAACCACGCTGGGGACGATTGTCGCCGTGATGCTCGGCGCAATTTTCCCACAGCAGTCCGAACTCTATATGCTGGGGATGACGATATGGATCGGTGCCTGTACGGCTGCTGCGGTCCGGTATCGCCAATTTCAGTGGTACGCATTCGTGCTCGCAGGGTACACCGCCGCACTGATTGGCATCCCGGTGGTATTGGAGCCAGGCGGTCTGTTTATGGGCGCACTGACACGTGCGGCCGAAGTCACGATCGGTATTCTTTGTTCCGGCGCGGTCAGCGCGTTGTTCCTGCCGCTGCGATCAAGCACCGCACTGCGGCACATCCTGCGTACCCGCTATACCAACTTTTGTGTCTTCGCGGCGAGCGTGCTCGGCGAGAAGCTTGAAAACGCCATTTACGAAGGGCGGTTTGCCCAGCTGGTCGATCAGATCGTGGGATTCGAGGCGACCCGCGGGTTCGCTTCTTTCGAAGATCCGAACACACGCGTCCGAAGCAGACGGTTGGCGCGACTGAATAGCGAATTCACGAATGCGTGCACGCGCCTGCACGCGCTTCATCAGCTGTTAAAACGCATGCACGCGGGGCGGACCCAACCAGTTTTGGACGCCGTACGCCCCTATTTTTCCGAGCTTTCGGGCCTGCTGGTCAGGTTGAAAGATCCGCTAAACCCTGACGAGGCGCGTGCGGCGAGTGCGGCGCTTGAATTTGGTCGCTTCCAGTCAACGTTGCCAGGACGTGCACGTGAGATGCGGCGCTCGCTTGAGACGACCGTGCCGGAACTACTGCTCGACTTCGATACGACGATGGAGCTTCTGTATCGCTTTGTCGACGAATTCATGGCGTATACGGAAGCATACGCGTCGCTGAGTGACCAGAATCACGTGCTCGAGCGAACTGTGACGAAACACGCCGTCAAGACCAACGGTTACATCGTCGCGATCACGTTCTTGCGTGCATTGGTGGCCATCGGGGTGACGGGCGCGTTCTGGATCGAGACTAACTGGCCGAGCGGCGGCTACGCTGTGATCGGGGCAGCGGTCGTGTGTGCCCTCAGTTCAACATCGCCTAACCCGTCGAAGTTTGCTGCTCAAATGGCAGCGGGCGTGGCACTTTCAACTGTGGCGGCGTATATCTATACCTGCTTCGTATATCCGAATATCGAAGGGTTTCCGTTGTTGTGCGTAGCACTGGCGCCGGTGCTAGCCTTCGGTGCGTTTCTGTCGGTGCGTCCCAGCACGGCCGGCTATGGGAGCGCCTTTGGATTTATGTTTTGTCTGCTGGGCGGTCCGGACAACGTAGTCGTCTACACACCGGATCTCGTCATCAATAATGGCATCGCCGTGGTTGTAGGCATACTCGTATCCTGTATCGTCTTTGCAGTAATTTTCCCGACGCAAATGCCGTGGCGCATCGAGAAGATCAAGCGCGATCTGCGGCGACAGATGGCGCTCGCATGCGAGGGCGCGCTCGTCGGACTCGATCAGGCGTTTCAGTCGAGTACGCACGACCTGATGTTCCAGTTGCGAGCGCTACTGGTGAAGCGCTCCGAACAGCATCGCGACGCGTTGCGATGGATGCTCGCCCTCCTTGAGGTTGGACACTCGACAATCGATCTTCGCAACGAGACGATCGATATGTCATACGCGGAGCGTTTTCAACCCGGGTGGGAAACGGCGATAGAGACGATGAGGCGAGATCTGGCGGACCTGTTCGAGCAGCCAGAAACGACTCGGCTCGCGCACGCGCTGGCGTCAGTCGACGTGGCGATCCGGATGGCCCAGTCCCTACTGGGCACGTTGCGCGTGGATCGTGAAAGGCGTCATCGAATGCAACGAATTCTTAGCTATCTGCACTTTATCCGCACCGCGCTGCTCGATAAGGATGCGCCTTTTAACGCCAATTGAGGGCGATGTTGCTAGCTGAAGGGCACTAGAGGGTTTGGCAGCAGTGCGGGTGTGCGTCGCGGTCGTGAGGCTAACGTTTTCTTCATTTTTGCATCATTTCGGTTCTGGCGTCCTGCGCATATCCTGACCTCTATCCAGATCCATGCGCGGTTGTCGTGTTCCGAATCAGCCGCGCCCTGCGAAAAAAGGCTTCGCGTCCGGCCACATGGTCAAAGTAAATTCTCGCTGCGGAAATCAACCCGGCGGGATCAAGGAGAGTTTTCATGGGTTCACTGAGCATCTGGCATTGGTTGATTGTTCTGGTCATTGTCGCGCTGGTTTTCGGTACGAAGAAGCTCCGAACGATTGGTGGCGACCTGGGCGGGGCGGTAAAGGGATTTAAGGAAGGGGTAAAGGAAGCCGAGGCACCTGCTAACACCGACCGCTCAGAGTTGCCGCGAGACCACACAGTTGAGGTCGAGACCAAAGAAGCGCCCAGGTCCGCCGAAACGCGTTGAACAGTAACCAGTCATGTACTGACGGAATACCATCATGCTTGATTTAGGTCTTACCAAGATGGCGGTCATTGGCGTGGTTTCGCTGGTCGTCCTGGGCCCGCAGCGTCTGCCAGGCGTAGCGCGTACAGCTGGAGCCCTCTTTGGGCGTGCGCAACGCTATATCAACGACGTGAAAGACGAAGTTACGCGCGAGATCGAGCTCAAGGAATTGCAACAGGTGAAGAACGAGTTCGTGGCGGCTGTGACGAACGTCGAGAATGGCATTCATGAAAACCTGCGTGAGCAGGAGGCCGATCTCAAGGAAGCGTGGAATGGCGGTTCTAGGGCGGCGCTGGACGCCACGGAAAATGCAGCGCAGCTTCCGTCGCCAGTGCCAGAAGCCGTCACGTGGCGCAGTGGTGCTGCCACGGTGCCAAAACGCATGAACTGGCGTGGGAAGCGGACAGCCACGCCGACCTGGTACAAACGCGCCGTCACACATCGTAGGCGCGTGCAATCGGTTGCCGCTCGTGTGGCTCGCCACCCCTCGGCACATCCAGCCGCCAGGCAGGGCTTTTTTAATGTCTAGCTTCCTACTTTTTAATCGAGGCCCGGTGTGAGTCAGATTCAGCAAGCGCGGGGAGATGGAGCAGAGCAAACCTTCATCTCGCATCTCGTCGAACTACGCGACCGATTGATCCGCGCAAGCATAGCCATCATTGTCGTCTTTCTCGGGCTAGTCTATTGGGCGCCCGACATCTTCAAGCTGCTCGTCCACCCCTTGCTGATGAACCTCCCGAAGGATGGCAAGCTGATCGTCACCGACGTCACTGGCTCATTCTTTGTGCCGATGAAAGTGACGATGCTCGTAGCGTTCGTCATCGCATTGCCGTTTGTGCTGTACCAGATATGGGCGTTCGTTGCGCCCGGTCTCTACCAAAACGAGAAAAAGCTGATCGCGCCACTTGTCGGCACCAGCTACACGCTGTTCCTCTGCGGGATGGCGTTCGCGTATTTCGTGGTGTTTCCGACTATATTTCGCGTAATGGCACACTACAACGCGCCGTTGGGCGCGGCAATGAACACCGACGTGGACAATTACCTGAGTTTCGCGCTGACGATGTTTCTTGCCTTCGGCGTCACCTTTGAGGTCCCGATCTTCGTGATACTGCTGGTCCGGATGGGCCTGGTGACTGTGGCGAAGCTCAAGGAAGTGCGCCCGTATGTCGTTGTCGGTGCGTTCGTCGTGTCTGCCGTGGTGACACCCCCCGACGTGTTTTCGCAACTGATACTCGCGCTTCCTTTGATCGTCCTGTACGAAGCTGGAATCATTGCGGCACGGCTGTTCGTGAGCGCGCGGACCGATGCAACAGCAGAGTAGAGAACTGGCGGCCAACGTCGGCGCGGTCGAGGGGGGTTCTAACCGATCGTACTCAGCTGGCGGGGGAATTTGCGGGGATGGGCGCAACTACGCCGCTTGAGCTTTGCGTCCCGATCGTGGTAGCAGACGGACGGCAGTCACGGCGATATTCCGCGTGCAGTTTTCGCTCGGCTACTTCCAGATCGTGGGGATACTCGACGTCGTTTTCGGAAGGGTCGTAGCCGACCACTTCCAGTTCTGCCAGCTCCTGCTCCAACTGCGCGTGAGTTACCTCGCTTTTAAGAGGTTTGAACGGATAGTCATTGCACTCCTGAGCAGTGAGATGCGGTGCTGCCATGACAGAGGCGCTGGCCGTCACGAGTAGAGCGAGCAATGCGGTTTTCGATGCCAGGTTCATGTTCGTTATCCTTATCAAGTAGTCAAACCAGCCGACGGAACAACAAGGCCGACATGGAGATAAGGCTACCGGACGACGAACGGGACGTGTATCTCGCCAGCATGAAACATGTTTCATCGGGAGCGCAAGCTCCCTGCTCGATGATTCTGGCGAACAGGCGCAAGGCGGGTCATACGCGTCGGTAAAGGTTCGTGGTGCTCGAAGCAGGTGCGGCTGGCGAGGTGGACCATGTGGAGGACTCGCGTATTTCGTGAATGCCGCTGGCCATGTGATTAGCCATGGCACAGAGTCCGGCAACGAATAGAACGATGCCAATGAATTGCTGAAGACGCAACTGCCCGAGGACATGAAGAGCAATCTCACTGAACACGAAAAACTCCGTTTCTGGAAGTTGTACAGGCACTGGCGATATCAACCGAAGAGATAACCTGAGCCTCGAATGGTTCGGATAATCGGGCGCTCTCCTGCTGTATGGACCTTCCGGCGCAAGCGGCCAATGTGCACGTCGATGAGATTCGTTCCTGGAACAAATGCGTAACCCCAGACCGCTTCGAAGATCATTTCGCGAGTGAGCACCTGGTCGGGATGTCGCATCATGAATTCAAGTACGCGGAATTCCGTAGGCTTCAGCGTCAGTTCGCGTTCGCGGCGCCTGACTTTACGTCTGACCAGATCGAGTTCGAGTTCCCCCGTGCGCAGGACGGTGTCGGTTGCTGTCGCACGCGGGCGTCTGCGTAACAGCGCTTCAATGCGGGCAGATATTTCATCGAAGCAAAACGGCTTGCAGAGATAGTCATCACCGCCCGCCCGAAACGCCTCGATACGGTGCTCTATGTCCGGCATCGCGCTCAAGACCAGCACAGGAGTCTCCATTCCAACGCCCCGCATGATGGTGAGAATCGTCAAACCATCAAGGTCGGGAAGCGAGCGCGCGAGTGTGACGATGTCGTAGTCGCCGGCCATCGCTTTGGCCATGCCTTCGCGGCCAGTGCAGGCTACATCAACCGAAAATCCGCTCGCGACGAGCGTGCGCGTAATGTTAAGTGCGAATGATTCGTCGTCTTCGATTGTCAAAATTTTCGGCATGGTACTCGGATGTTTATTTCGATGGTCATGCGACGGCGAGCAGCGCGGACGACCGGCTCTGCGTTTGGTATCTGGCTACGGAGAAGTCGACCAGGCTGCGCACTTTCATCGACAGGTTATGGCGGCCGGAATAGAGGATGGATATTCGCCGCGGCCCACCGTTCACTTCGAACTGTTCCAGAATGGGCGTAAGAGCGCCGCGCGAGACATCATCGGAAACCACAGGCATAGGCAGGATCGCGATGCCCATATGCTGCAGCACAGCGGCGCGCACCATGGCGCAACTGTTGGCCTTGAGAGCGTTACCTGTGCTGACCCTGAAGGCACGCTGGGTGTCGGCGAACTCCCACAAACGCGATTCGCCGTCCGATACTGCGAGCAGTTCATGATCGTTCAATGCGGACGGACTGTTTGGTACACCATGGCGCGAAAGGTAGTCGGGTGTTGCGACTACGATATCCTTGACCATCGCGAGTGGACGGCTAACCAGAGTAGAACCGCTAAAACTCCGCTCGTCGGAGAAGCAT
>JBEKNG010000126.1:0-10751 GCA_049523075.1 Paraburkholderia sp. | reverse complement strand
AGCCGTGAGCAGGGATGCCACGCTTCGTATCGTTCGTCACCGCCCGGGCGCGCGTCAGGTCGTCGATGGGTGCGACCCAGATATTCAGTACGCCGTTGACGGGCGCAAGCCACGACAGAGACCGGCCGTCCGGACTGATATGCACGGCAGTGCGCTGCGGATTGCCAAACAGATGCTCGCGAGGAATGAGCGGGATATCCGCAGCGGTCGATGTCACTTGATGCTCTCCATGCGTAGGTCAGATCGTGTGGGGCAACATCCATCAGAATAGCCGGAATCCTGCCCAGAGCAAACTGCCTGAGCGAACGCGTGCTTCAATATACATCGCGCATATAGCGCTTTTCCCGGGCGAGCCGGTTGACATACTCGAGGGCCTTTTCGTCGCTCATGCCACCGTGGTCGGCCACCACCGCCTTCAAGGCCGCCTCGACGTCTTTCGCCATTCGGTTAGCGTCGCCGCACACATAGAAGTGGGCTCCGGACTCGAGCCACGCCCACAGCTCCGCGCCATGTTCGCGCATCCGGTCCTGCACGTAGATCTTCTCGCTCTGGTCGCGTGAGAAGGCCAGGTCGAGGCGGTTCAGCAGCCCCTTCGCGCGCATCGTTTCCAGTTCATCACCGTAGTAGAAGTCCGTCGCGGCATGCTGTTCACCGAAAAACAACCAGTTACGGCCCGTGTCGCCGCGCGCAAGCCGCTCGTGCAGGAAGCCGCGGAACGGCGCGACGCCAGTGCCGGGTCCCACCATGATCATCGGCGTATCGCCGTTGTGTGGCGGCCGGAAGTGCGCGGACTTCTGCACGTACACCGGCACGCTGACATCGCCAGCGCGATCCGCGAGGAAGGTGGAAGTCACGCCTTTGCGCTGGCGCCGGCCATTGTTGTAGCGGACGGCAGACACCGTCAGATGGACTTCACCCGGGTGTGTCATTGGACTCGATGCGATCGAGTAAAGCCGCGGCTGCAGGCGCTTGAGCATACCGAGCAACTCCGGCGCCGTTAGCGTCACCGGAAACTCGTGCAGCACGTCGGCCAGCTGTTGGCCCCACAACCATCTCTTCAGATCCGCCTTGCGTTCTTCCGCGAGCAGGGCGCCGAGTGTGCCGCTCTGATCGCGCGAGGCGATAAACGCCAGCGCATCAGGACTGGGGCGGGCAATTTCGTAGTGCTTGCCGAGTGCATCGGCGAGGCGCATGTCGCCGACGCCATTGACATTCACCACCGTATCCGCGGCGAGCCCGCTCAAGCCGACGAGCTCATCAACGAGTTCCGGGCAGTTGCTCGGCCATACGCCCAGCGCGTCGCCCACCTCGTACTCGAGGCCCGAGTCCCCGCTCGACAGGGAGAAGTAGCGCGTGTCCTTCGACGCACCCGTCTTGTTGAGCCGCAAGTTCGTCACGAGCCGCGAGGCCGCGGGATGCGCTTTGGTTGCGAGCGCGCCGGGCAAGACCGACGGGATCATGCCGTCCGCAGGCACGTCGTGGAGAGCGGCGTCTTCCTCCTTGATCCGGGCGACGATCTGCTCAAGCCACGCGTCGGCTACGGGCTGAAACTCCGAATCGCAGTCGACCCGTGACAGCAGGCGCACCGCACCCTGCTCCGCCAGACGCGTATCCAGCGCGCGGCCGTGACCACAAAACGCGTCGTAGTTACGGTCGCCAAAAGCCAGCACCGCATAGCGCAGGTTATCAAGGCGGGGGGCGTTGTCCGCTTTCAGTGCGCTCCAGAAACTCGCGCCGTTGTCGGGGGCGTCGCCGTCGCCGAAGGTGCTCGACATCAGCAGCACGTACTGGGCCTTCGCCAGCGCGGCGATGTCGTAGTCCGCCATACAGGTCGTGCGAATCTCAAAGCCCGACTCCATCAGCTGCGTGGCGTACCGTTCGGTTAACGATTCGATGTTGCCCGTTTGCGATGCCCACAGCAGCAGCACCTTCGGGCGCGTCCGCGCAATTCGCACGGTCGATGAAGATGTGGCAGCATCGGACGCCACGAGTGGTCCTCCGCCCAGCGTCGACGTGCCCGTATCGGCACGGCTGTAGAGACCGGCAAGCGTGCCGTCGAACCAGAGGCGTGCGGCGGGCGGCAGCGGCGCGCTGGCCGGCAGCATGGGTACGCCGTCTGCCTGGCCGCGCGCGCTTGAGCGCAGTCCACCGATAAAACCGGACAGGTAGGCACGTTGAGCGTCGTCGAACTGCGGCGTGGGCACTTCCGGAATGCCGAGCAGTTGGACAAGGGCGTCGATACGGGACATGTCCCTTTCCTTGATCGAACCGGCATCGACCGCGAGCAACGGAGCCGTGGTTTCAGTGCCGGAGTGAATGGTGTCGGAACCGTCGGAGTCGTCCATGGCAGCGACCGGTTCCGGTGCGACCCGCGTGAGCGCCACGGCGCAGAACTTGAGTTCCGGCTGCTGCGAAATCGGGTCGACCGCGTCGTTGGTCACCGCGTTGATGCAGAGGTCTTCGCCGTACACGTCGTTCCAGTGCATCGGTGCAAAGCATGAGCCGGCGCGCACGCGATCGGTCACCAGCGCAGGCAGCACTGCGCGGCCGCGCTGCGAGCGCACCTCTACGCGATCCTTTGCCTCGATGCCGAGTGCTGTCGCATCCTCCGGATGAATCTCGATGAACGGTTTGGCGTTGAGCTTGTTCAGCATCGGGATCTTGCCGGTCTTCGTCATCGTGTGCCATTGATGCTGCAAGCGCCCAGTGTTCAGCACGATCGGAAACTCCGGCGCCGGCATTTCGGCCGGTGCCGTATGCGGCCGCGCGAAGAACATGGCCCTGCCGGTGGCAGTCGGAAAGACCAGCACCGGCCGGCTACCGTCGGGCATCTCCTTGAGCGTCTGACTGACGCCGTCGTTCAGATAGCGCAGCGGATTGCGGTCATGCGTCGCGCCTGGCGCACACGGCCACTGCAGCGACGTTTCGCGCAGCCGCGCGTGGCTCGCGCCGCGCAGGTCGTAGCCGGTCTTCGGATTCGATGCGCGCACGATCTCCGTGAACACTTCATCCGCCGACGCATAGCTGAATGCATCAGCAAAGCCCATTTCGCAGGCCACCCGCGCGATAATCTGCCAGTCGGGCAACGCCGCACCCGGCGGGTCGATGGCCTTTTGCATGAGCGTCATGTTGCGCTCGGAGTTGATCATCACGCCTTCCGCTTCGGCCCACAGCGCGCCGGGCAATAGGACGTCGGCATAGCGATTGGTCTCGGTGTCGAGAAACGCGTCTTGCGCGATCACCAGATCCGCGGCCTGCAATCCGGCAATCACGTTCTGCCGGTTAGCGACACTGGCGACCGGATTAGTGCAGATAATCCAGCACGCCTTGATCTCGCCTGCCGCCATGCGCGAGAACATATCAATGGTGCCGTGCCCGACCGCCGTCTTGAGCGTGCCCGGCGCAAGGCTCCACAGATCCTCGACAAACGCACGATCCTCCTCCGCCAGCACTGAACGCTGGCCAGGCAGGCCTGGTCCCATATAACCTATCTCGCGGCCGCCCATCGCATTCGGCTGGCCGGTCAGCGAAAACGGTCCGCTGCCCGGACGGCAGATCTTGCCCGTCGCAAGATGCAGGTTGCAAATCGCGTTGGTGTTCCACGTGCCGTGCGTGCTCTGGTTCAAACCCATGGTCCAGCAGCTCATCCACTCGGGCGCGGTGCCGATCCATTGCGCGGCCGTGCGGATGTCCGCCGCGGGGATGCCGGTGATCGCCGCCACCTTGTCCGGCGTGTAGTCGGCGAGGAAGGCCGGCAAGTCGTCCCAGCCCTCCGTGAATGCGGCAATAAAGTCCGGGTTCGTATGACCATTCTGGTGCAGCAGATATAGCAGACCGTTCAGGAGTGCCAGGTCGGTGCCCGGCTTGATCTGCAGGAACAGGCTCGCCTTGTCCGCGGTCGCATTGCGACGCGGATCGACCACGATCAGCCTGGCGCCGGCCCTGACACGCTCCATCATGCGCAAATACAGGATCGGATGGCAGTCAGCCATGTTGGCGCCGATCACGAAGAACAGATCGGCCTTGTCGAAATCCTGGTACGAGCCCGGCGGACCATCGGCGCCCAGCGAGAGTTTGTAGCCGCTGCCAGCGCTCGCCATGCAAAGCCGCGAGTTCGATTCGATATTGTTGGTGCCGACGAAGCCCTTGGCGAGCTTGTTGACAAGGTACTGTGCCTCGATCGACATCTGGCCAGACACGTAGAACGACAACGCGTCGGGACCATGCGTGTCGAGCAGCGTACGCAGGCGGCGACCGGTGTCGGCAATCACCTGGTCGAGCGGCAGCGGGATCGGGTCGTTATTGCGGTCGCTGCGCTCGAAGGCGTTTTCGAGGCGTCCAGACTTGCGCAGCGCGACGTGCGCCGACGAGCCTTTGGTGCAGAGCCTTCCGAAGTTGGCAGGGTGTTCCTTGTCGCCGGAGATTTTGACGACCTGGCCGTCCTCCACCTGCATGACCATCCCGCACCCAACGCCGCAGTAGGGGCACACCGTCTTGACGCTTGCGCTGCTCATCACGTGCACGCCCCTGTTACACCGCGACCCAGACCTGGCCGTCCTTGACCTGTGCCGCGAACGCGCTGACCGAGTGCTCAGGCGCCTCAAGACACTCGCCCGTGCCCAGGTCGAAATGTTGCTTGTATATCGGCGAGGCCACCACGATGCGCTCACCCAGGCTGCCGATCAATCCGCGCGAGAGCACCGCGGCCTGCGAACAGGGATCGTAATTGTCGATTGCATAAACGCCGCCCTCGCCTTGCGCGACATTGAACACCGCTACCTGCTTACCCTCGACGAGCGCGCAAACGCCGGTGTTGGGCACGATATCGTCGAGCGCGCAAATCTGCACCCAGTTAAGCGGATTTCGATCGTGATTCATGAAGGATTCCTCGAGATGAGTGACAGTGGTCTCAGACATGGGTCTCAAACGGTCTCAATGACCACCGGTATCGGGAACGGCTTCGCAGCCTCGCGTTCGGCCGGCGTCGCGGGACGAATCTGGCCACGCTCCTCGACGAAGGTCACGTTTTCATCGACCTTGTCGCTGTTGACGAAATGGCGGAAACGCTTGCGGGTCTCGGGGTCGCTCACGGCCTTCTTCCACTCGCACTCGTAGGTGTTCACCACGTTCAGCATCTCCGCTTCCAGCTCCGCAGCGAGTCCCAGCTTGTCACGCACGACGACGTCGATCAGATAGTCGAGGCCGCCCTCGAGGTTGTCGCGCCATACGCTGGTGCGCTGCAGGCGGTCGGCGGTGCGGACATAGAACATCAGGAAGCGGTCGATATAGCGCACCAGCGTCTCGCGATCCAGATCCGCTGCGAGTAGTTCGGCGTGGCGCGGTCTCATACCGCCGTTGCCGCACACGTAAAGATTCCAGCCCTTTTCCGTAGCGATAATGCCGATATCCTTGCCTTGCGCTTCTGCGCATTCGCGCGTGCAACCCGAGACACCGAACTTGAACTTGTGCGGCGCGCGCAGGCCCTTGTAGCGGTTTTCAAGGTCGACGGCGAGTCCTACCGAGTCGCCCACGCCATAGCGGCACCACGTCGATCCCACACATGACTTCACGGTGCGCAGCGCCTTGCCGTAGGCGTGGCCCGATTCGAAACCGGCCGCGATCAGTTCTTCCCAGATCAGCGGCAACTGGTCGACGCGCGCGCCAAACAGGTCGACACGCTGGCCACCGGTGATCTTCGTATAGAGGCCGTACTTCTTTGCGACCTGGCCGACGGCGATGAGTCCTTCCGGCGTCACCTCGCCGCCTGGCATGCGCGGCACCACCGAATAGGTGCCGTCGCGCTGGATGTTGGCGAGGTAGTAGTCATTCGAGTCCTGCAGGCTCGCGTGGTCCTTCTTCAGAACGAACTCGTTCCAGCACGAGGCGAGGATGCTGGCAACGACAGGTTTGCAGATATCGCAGCCAAGGCCGTGGCCATGCTTTTCGAGCAGCGCACCAAAGGTCTTGATGCCCTCCACGCGCACGATGTGATGCAATTCCTGGCGCGAGTACGGGAAATGCTCGCAGACATGGTTATTGACCGCCATGCCCTGCTTCTTCATTTCGGCCTTCATCACCTGGGTGACGAGCGGCACGCAGCCGCCGCACGAGGTCCCGGCGCAGGTTGCCGTTTTCAGCGCCCCGATGCTGGTCGCACCCGCACACACCGCGGCGCAGATTTCGCCTTTGGAGACGTTGTTGCACGAGCAGATCTGCGCGCTCTCCGGCAGTGCGTCGACGCCCAGCCCCGGCTTGCTCTTGCCGTCGCTTGACGGCAGGATCAGGAATTCCGGCGCCTCAGGCAGTTCGATGCGGTTCAACATCATCTGTAGCAGCGTGCCGTATTCCGTGGCGTCGCCCACCATCACCGCGCCGAGCAATTGCTTGCCGCACTCGGAGACCACCAGCTTCTTGTAGACCTGCTTGCGTTCGTCGCTGAACTGGTATGAGCGGCTACCTGGCGTCTTGCCGTGCGCATCACCGATGCTCGCGACATCCACGCCCATCAGCTTCAGCTTGGTGCTCATATCCGCGCCGGCAAAACCCGCCTCGTCGCCGAGCAACTGCTTCGCCGTGATCCGCGCCATCTCGTAGCCCGGCGCGACGAGCCCATACACCATGCCGTTCCAGGCGGCGCATTCGCCGATCGCGTAGATATCGGGGTCGCTCGTGCGGCAGGTATCGTCGATTGCGACGCCGCCACGCGGGCCCAGTTCGAGACCACAGGCACGGGCAATCTCGTCACGTGGCCGGATGCCCGCCGAAAACACGATCATGTCGGTGTCGAGATGCGTGCCGTCGGCGAACTGCATGCGGTGCGTGCCTGCCTCGCCGTCGACGATTTCGAGCGTCTGTTTGCCGGTGTGGACCTGCACGCCCAGCTCTTCGATCTTGCTGCGCAGAACCCGCCCGCCGCCGTCATCGACCTGCACCGCCATCAGGCGCGGCGCAAACTCGACGACGTGCGCCGCCAGTCCCATGTCGCGCAGCGCCTTCGCGCATTCGAGCCCAAGCAGCCCGCCGCCTACTACCACGCCGGTCTTCGCCCGCGCGCCACAGGCCTGCATCGCCTCGAGGTCTTCAATCGTGCGGTAGACGAAACAATCCTGACGATCATTGCCTGCGATCGGCGGCACGAATGGCGACGAGCCGGTGGCAAGGACCAGTTTGTCGTATGAGAGCGTCTCGCCGCTCGAGATGTGCACCGTGCGCGCCGCGCGGTCGATCGACAGCGCCTTCGCATTGAGCCTGAGCAGCACGTTCTCGCGCTCGAAGAAGCCGGGCTTCACGAGCGACAGGTCTTCGGCCGACTTGCCGGAAAAGAATTCGGACAGATGCACGCGGTCGTAAGCGGGACGCGGCTCTTCGCACAGCACGGTGATGTGCAGCGCTGACCTGGCTTCATCCACAAGGCATTCGAGGAGCTTGTGACCCACCATCCCATGGCCGATGACCACCACGTTCATGACAGGGGTTTCATCCAGTTCCAGCTCGATTCGCGACATGATTTTCGTCCGGCAAATAAAAAAGCGCCCCGCGAATCCAGTCGTCAAAGCGACTGAATTCGGGGGACGCCGTTGTCCAAAAGCCCGTGATCAAGGAGTGACTTTTGCTGCAATGCTGGCCGGACCATCGTTGATCCGCCGGGCAGACTTAAGCAAAGGCCATGCCAAGAGCTGGATCCAGGCCCAGCCGGCCCTAGCCGCGGGCGTCCTGCCAATTTCAGAGCGTGGCCGGGCGCGCTGCACGGCGACGCATTTTGATGCGGATCAGCACAACAGTGGTGCGGTGCAGCACTTCATCCGTGCAGCGTGTTTCGTGAACGCTGCCACTTTGGTGTCTGATTCAGGGCATCGCCGCGGTGGCCACATGCACGGCCGCAGTCTGGCCTGGATATTGCCTTTGATAGAATGCGCGGCAACGATGTCGGCGCACGAAATCAAGCGACTCGGGCTGCATCGTGGTCCACGCGTCGCGCTACTCAGGCAAGATCAGGACAACGGCGTCCCCTCGTTCAACACGACGAGCGGACGCCGTTTGCATTTGGCGAAGCGCACGTACTGAACAACCGCGACAACTGCAAAGCTGATCAAGGACAAAATCATCATGGCAACCGGCAAGGTCACCTTACTCAGTGCGGGTCCAGGCGAGCTCGATTTGCTCACCATCCGGGCCGCAAGACTGTTGGCGACCGCAGATATCGTGCTGCTCGACGACCTCGTCAATCCTGAGATCGTGACGCTGGCGCCGCAGGCGCGTGTCATCCGGGTTGGCAAGCGCGGCGGCTGCAAGTCGACACCGCAAGCATTTATTCAGCGGCTGACCCTGCGCTACGCACGCGCGGGACGGCATGTGGTGCGAGTGAAAGGCGGCGATGCCCTGCTCTTTGGCCGCGCCGGCGAAGAGTTGACCGAGTTGCGGCGGGCGCAGATTCCGTTTGAGATCGTGAACGGTATTTCATCGGGGTTCGCGGCGGCGGCAGGTCTCGGCATTTCGCTCACGCACCGCGACCACTGCCAGGGGGTGACGTTCATCACCGCGCATCTGCGCGACGACAGCGAACCCAACTGGTCCGCCCTCGCCGCTAGCGGGACGACCCTCGCTATCTATATGGGCATGAGCCGCATCGACAGCATTTGTGCTGCCCTGCTCGAGACGCTGCCCGCCAGCACGCCCGCTGCTGTAGTGCAATCCGCTGGTACGTCCGCTGCGCGCAGCGTGCTGGCGACGCTCGCGACGCTTGCCGGCACAGCGCGTGAGGCCGGCCTCGGCAGCCCTGCGGTCATCCTCGTTGGCAATGCGATCGGCGAGGCGATGGTGAGCGTGGCACAGGCACCCGCCCCGCTTCTGCCGGATGCGTCGTCTGCCGTCTCTGAACACGAGCGACACTACGCATAGGTGAGCGACCTCCTCACTGCGCTTCGTCTGCCCGGTTAACGGCTCAGGCCCGTGTCATCCGACGCGGGCCTTTTTCACAGCCATGCCGTGCGCGCGCTTGCCCCGCGAATCACGCCCCGCTGTCCGCCCGCACACCTGCAGCCGGGATCGGGCTCGCAACGACCAGGCTCTCCGCCGGTAGCGCCCATTTGAGCCAGCGCGCACGATGCAGCGCGACCAGTGCGAAAGCGAGCGCCGACAGCACACCAAACGTCGCAAAGCCCATCTGATAGCTGCCGGTGCTTTCCTTGGCCATGCCCATGATGACGGGCAGATAGAAGCCACCGATGCCGCCGGCGGCGCCGATGATCCCCGACATCAGGCCGGTCTTGCCTTTCCAGCGTTGCGGCACAAGCTGGAAGGTGGCCCCGTTGCCGAGTCCGAAGCACAGATAGGTGGCGATCAGGAGCGCAATGCCGGCCGGCAGCGGAGGCATCCACGCGGCGAACGCGAAGTCGCACAGCGAGATGCCGGCGAGCAACAGCACCAGCGCGCGTACACCCGAAATACGGTCGGCGATCAAGCCGCCGACCGGACGCACCAGCGCGCCGGTGAACGCGAGCAGCGACATGAAGAGACCCGCTTCGAGCTTGGGCAACTGGTACAGCGACACCAGCAGCGTTGTCACGTACGAGGACATGCCGACAAAGCCGCCGAACGTAATGCTATAGACGAGCATCACTACCCAGGTATCGCTTTCGGCCAGCACGCTGCGGTAGTGCTTCGGCAACACCGCGATGGCGAGCAGCGCACCCAGCACAGGCAGCAGCAGCACGCCCGTTTTGCCGCCGCCGAAGACACCCGCATGCACGGCCAGCACCAGTAGGATCAGTCCGCCCAACGTAATGCAGAAGCTGCGAAAGGCGCGCGGCGCGCTTCCCGATTTGGGTCCGAGGTCCTTGGCCCAGAAGAACAGTGCGACAGCCGCCAATGCCAGCAACGGCAGCGCCGCGCCTGCGGCTTTGGCCCAGCCGAACTGATCGGCAAGACTCGGGAACATAAAACCGTCGAGCACCGCCCCAATGTTGCCGGCAGCGGCGAGGCCGAGCACCAGTCCTTGCACTTTCGGCGGATAGTTGCTGCCAGCCATCGGCAAAGCCACGGCAAAACTTGCGCCGCCCACGCCGAGAAATACGCCTAGCACCAGCAGCATCACATAGGACGGCGGAGTCGGCGACAACAGCAGGACTACGGACGGTAGTGCTGACAGCGCTACGCCGAGCAAGGCGATGCGGCGGCCGTCATAGGCCTGGTACAGATTACCGAGCGTCACGCGCAGAATGGCCGCGCCGAGCACCGGAACCGCGACGAGGAAGCCCAGCTCCCCGGGCGACATCGCGATGTCCTTGTGAATGAACGGGGCGAGCGGGCCGAACATCACCCACACGGTAAACCCGGTATCGAAGTACAGAAAGCACGCTAACAACGCACGCCAGTTGCCGCTTGTCAGCGAATTCAATAGATGTTTCATGGGTCTCTCTCGCAAGGTGAAGGCTATTGAACAGCGCGATCGGCACGGGCGTTCCAAGCTTGAGATGGAATGCCGGGGCGCGCTGCGGTCGCGCTCGCCCCGCGCGTATCGACAACGCTTTGGATCAGCTCGTCCATCTCCTTGATGATGTCGGCGAGCACCGTCGTGATCACCGCGAATTCGCGGCCGAATTTGCCGGCGCGTGCGGCCGAGATGCGTGCGTTGAGCGCGACGATATTGGCCTGCATCGAAATATTGCTGAGCCGCGCGGCGATATCCGCCTGCCGTTTGCCTGCTGCGGCCTCGATGCCGCGCATCTCTTGCTGATAGGCGAGCGTGATCT